>AP017605.1:3000000-3242500 GCA_002356515.1 Mesorhizobium loti
GTTTGCCGCTTTAACGGGCGCCAAAACCGCACCGTTACGTAAACATTCGGTAAATTACTTTGTCCCGTACATGCGGTCGCCGGCGTCACCGAGGCCGGGCATGATGTAGCCCTTCTCATTGAGCTGGCGGTCGATGGACGCTGTGAACACAGGAACGTCCGGATGCGCCTTGGTGAAACGCTCGATGCCTTCGGGTGCCGCCAAAAGGCACAGGAACCGGATGTTGGTGGCGCCACGCCCTTTCAGCTTGTCGATCGCCGCGATCGCCGAATTGGCGGTCGCCAGCATCGGATCGACGACGATCACCAGCCGGTCGGCGAGGTCGCTCGGCGCCTTGAAGAAATATTCGACCGCCTCCAGCGTCTCGTGGTCGCGGTAGAGGCCGATATGGGCGACGCGGGCCGCCGGCACCAGGTCGAGCAGGCCTTCCAGCAGACCGTTGCCGGCGCGCAGCACCGAAGCGAACACCAGCTTCTTGCCCTCCAACGTCGGCGCTTCCATTTCCTCGATTGGTGTCTCGATGGTGGTGGTGGTCAGTTCGAGATTGCGGGTCACCTCGTAGCCGAGCAGCAGCGATATCTCGCGCAACAGCCGCCGGAAGCCGGCGGTCGAAGTCTCCTTCTTGCGCATGATGGTCAGCTTGTGCTGGACAAGCGGGTGGTCGACGACGGTGACGCCCTTCATGGTGCTCTCCTGATGCGTGTCGCCCGGCGCGCGGACGCGCTTCAGGCAGCTGGAACGACCCTAGCGACTATGGAGCGGCCAAGGAACCGCTTGGCCGGCATCGACCACAGCTTTGTCGGAAGAAAATCAGCGTGCCGCGCCGTTCAGCCGCGCAAGAAGTGCCGCCTTGGTCTTCCTGTCGACGAAGGCGGCTTCGATGGCGGTTCTGGTGACGGCCGCAAGCGCCTTTTCGTTCATTGCGAAATGCTCGGCGGCGATATCATATTCGCGCTTCAGCGAGGTCCAGAAATAGGGCGGGTCGTCGGAGTTGAGCGTCACCTTGCAGCCGGCCGCCTGCAAGGCGGGAAACGGATGGTCGGCAAAACTGTCGAACACCTTGAGCGCGATGTTGGAACCAGGACAGCATTCCAGAACGATGCCTTCGTCGGCGATGCGCCGGACGAGGTCCGGGTTCTCGATGGCGCGCACGCCGTGGCCGATGCGCGAGGGGCGGATATGGTCGAGCGCCGCCTGCACGGTCTCCCAGCCCGTCAGTTCGCCGGCATGGATGGTGATGCCGAGCCCGGCCTCGCGCGCGATCTCGAAAGCCCTGACATAGTCTTCCATCTCGCCCATGCGCTCGTCGCCGGCAACGCCGAAGCCGGTGACCAGCGGATGCCCGCAACGTGCCGCGAAGCGCGCCGCCCGTTCGATCGATTCCACACCGACATGGCGCACGCCGGTGACGATCATGCGGCCCTCTATGCCGGTCTTGGCCTTGGCGCGGAGCATGCCTTCGCCAAGCGCGTCGGTATAGGCCTTGGGCGACAGCCCAGCCTTCGTCGCATGATCCGGGGAGGTGAACACTTCGGAATAGATGGCGCCGTCGCGGGCCAGGCTGGTCAGATAATGATCGGCCAGCCGCGCATAATCCTCCTCGGTGCGGAACAGATCGGCGGAAAAGTCGTAGGCCGCGAGGAAGGACGTGAAATCGTGCCAGACGAAGGAACCGTTCTGGATATAGGGCGAGGTATCCTTGCCGTATTTCTGCGCCTGGCGGATGACGAGTTCTGGCGCGGCTGCCCCTTCAATGTGGCAGTGCAGTTCCGCTTTCAAAGGCATTCAAACATCCCGTCTGTCAGTCCAGGTCTTGAAAACCCACCACCTGGAAGCGCGGCTGAACACCGCGCCTTAAACAATAGCGCCCACAGCATCGATCGGCTATGGTCCCGCCGGTTTTATGACGGATCAAAAAAATGTCAGTTGAGAGAACCACGGCCGCGGGCGGCATGGAAACCTCCTATGGTTTCAAGCGTGTAGGGGAAGGCGAGAAGCAGTCCCTGGTCAACGATGTTTTCCACAAGGTCGCCAACCGCTATGACCTGATGAACGACCTGATGTCGGCCGGCCTGCACCGGCTGTGGAAGGATGCCATGGTGACATGGCTCAATCCGCCGAAGCGGGCGGGCTGGAAGGTCCTGGACGTGGCCGGCGGCACCGGCGACATCGCCTTCCGCATTGTCGATGCCAGCCATGGCAACGCGCATGCCACGGTGCTCGACATCAACGGCTCGATGCTCAGTGTCGGGCGAGACCGGGCCGAAAAGAAAGGCCTGTCCGGCAACACCGATTTCGTCGAGGCCAATGCCGAAGAACTGCCCTTTGCTGACGCCACCTTCGACGCCTACACCATCGCCTTCGGCATCCGCAACGTGCCGCGCATCGATGTCGCGCTTGCGGAAGCGTTCCGCGTGCTGAAGCCGGGCGGTCGGTTCCTGTGCCTGGAATTTTCCGAGGTCGAGATGCCGCTGCTCGACAAGGCCTATGAAGCCTGGTCATTCAACGCCATCCCCAGGATCGGCAAGATGGTCACCGGCGACGGCGAGCCCTATTCCTATCTGGTCGAATCGATCGCGAAATTCCCCAACCAGCAGAATTTTGCGGCGATGATTTCCCGCGCTGGTTTCGACCGCGTTTCCTTCCGCAACTATTCCGGCGGTATTGCCGCGCTGCATTCGGGCTGGAAGCTTTGAGGCTGGCCCGCATTTCCCATCCCCGATATGGCTCGTGCCGGTCGCAAGGACCGGCCGGGGTGCGGCCATGAGCAGCGTCGGCGCTGGTTTCAGGCTCGCACGGGCCGGCTGGGTGCTGGTGCGCGAGGGCGTCATCGCCGCTCTGCCGGGCGAGGAACTGTCCGGCCTGCCGAAATTCGGCTGGCGGCTGGCGCGGCTGTTCACCCGCCGCCGCGCGCTGGCCTATGAGCGCAGCGACCGGCTGGCCAAGGCGGTGGTTCGGCTCGGCCCGTCCTATGTCAAGCTTGGCCAGTTCCTGGCAACGCGGCCCGATGTCGTCGGCAACGACATGGCGCTCGATCTCGCCATGCTGCAGGACAAGATGCATACCTTCCCGAGAGCCGAGGCGGTCTCGGCCATCGAAGCCTCGCTCGGGCGCAAGGTGAGCGATCTCTACGCGGAGTTCGGCGACCCGGTCGCCGCCGCTTCGATCGCCCAGGTCCATACCGCCGAAACCATCCATGACGGCGCTGCCACCAAGGTCGCGGTGAAGGTGATCCGGCCCGGCGTGCGCCGCCGCTTCTTCCAGGATCTCGAAAGCTATTTCCTCGCCGCCCGCCTGCAGGAGAAATACATCCCCTCCTCGCGCCGACTGCGGCCTGTCGAGGTGACCGAGACGCTTGCACAGACCACCAAGATCGAGATGGATTTGCGCCTCGAGGCGGCGGCACTCTCCGAACTTGGTGAGAACACCAGGGACGATCCGGGCTTTCGCGTACCGTCCGTCGACTGGGAGCGCACCGGCCGCGACGTGCTGACGATGGAATGGGTCGATGGCGTCAAGATGAACAACATCGCAGGCCTGGAGGAGGCCGGCCATGATCTGAAAGCGATCGCCGCGAACCTCATCCAGTCGTTCCTGCGCCATACTTTGCGCGACGGTTTCTTCCACGCCGACATGCATCCCGGCAATTTGTTCGTCGAGGCGAGCGGTACCATTGTCGCCGTCGATCTCGGCATTGCCGGCCGTCTCGGCAAGAAGGAGCGTCGCTTCCTCGCCGAAATCCTCTATGGCTTCATCACGCGCGACTATCTGCGCGTCGCCGAGGTGCATTTCGAGGCCGGTTACGTGCCGCGCCAGCACAATGTCGCGGCCTTTGCGCAGGCGATCCGCGCCATAGGCGAGCCGATCCATGGCCAGCCGGCCGAGACCATCTCCATGGCCAAGCTGCTGACGCTGCTGTTCGAGGTGACCGAACTCTTTGACATGGCGACGCGGCCCGAGCTGATCCTGCTGCAGAAGACCATGGTGGTGGTCGAGGGCGTGGCGCGCACGCTCGATCCGGCCTTCAACATGTGGAAGACGGCCGAGCCGGTGGTCGGCGGCTGGATCGCTGGAAACCTTGGCCCGCGCGGCATGATGGTCGATGCGCGCGACGGCGCCAGGGCGCTGCTGACGCTCGCCCGCCAGGCGCCGGAGCTTGCCGCGCGCACCGACCGGCTGTCGCGCGAAATCGACCTGATGGCCGAGCACGGGCTACGCTTCGACGAAACCACGGCGCGGGCCATCGGCAGGGCCGAGGCGCGCTACAGCCGCTCCGGCCGCGTGGCGCTGTGGGTGATTGCGCTGACGCTAGTCTATATAGCCTGGAAGTTGCTCTGAGCACCCTCAATGACAGCAATGCAGGCATTGCTGTCATTGAAAGCAACGCTTTCATGGACTACGTTGAGGGTAAGGAGCAAAAACATGAGCACACTTACCATCCGCAATCTCGATACCAACGTGAAGCAGAAACTGCGTGAGCGAGCTGCCATGAGGGGAGTCTCAATGGAAGAGGAAGCGCGCAGCGTTCTTGCCAAGAGTGTCCTTTCGGACGGTGTGGACCAAGACCCTCGGGGCGAGTCCCTTTACGCCGCGATTCGTAGACTGGTTGAGCCCCATGGCGGTTTCGATATCGAGTTGCCGGAGCGCGGCCCTACGCGCGAACCACTGAAATTTGACTAACCATGTTCGTGCTGGATACGAATGTTATTTCCGAAACCTTCAAACCACGGCCGGATGCAGGGGTGGCTACCTGGATGGATAGCTCCCTCGCGACCCGCTCATATGTCACGGCGATGACCAAGGCAGAGCTGCTTGTCGGACTTGCGAACATGCCCGATGGAAAGCGTAAAGCTGCACTGGGCAGTGTTATCGGGGCCTTTTTCACCACGTGGCTCAAGACCCCAGTGCTCGCGTTTGGAGACCGTGAGGCCGAAGCATACGCAGAGATTGTTTCGAAGAGACGATTTCTGGGACGCCCTATCTGCGAATTTGACGCACAGATCGCCTCGGTTGCTCGCTCACGAGGCTTTGCGGTAGTGACTAGAAATGTTGCTGACTTTTCCGACTGCGGTATCAACATAGTCAATCCTTGGGAGGGTGCATGAGCCTCTCCAGCAAACGCATCCTGCTCATCATCGGCGGTGGCATCGCCGCCTACAAGGCGCTCGACCTGATCCGCCGGCTGCGCGAGCGCGGTGCGGCTGTTCGGGTGGTGATGACTGCCGCTGCCCAGGAATTCGTCACCACCCTGTCGGTTGGAGCACTCTCGGCCGACCATGTCTTCACCGAATTGTTCGACCGCAATGACGAACACGATGTCGGCCACATCAGGCTGTCGCGCGAGGCCGATCTTCTGGTTGTGGCGCCCGCCACCGCCGATCTGATGGCCAAGCTTGCCAACGGCCATGCCAACGATCTTGCCTCCACCGTGCTCATCGCCACCGACAAGCCGGTGCTGATGGCGCCGGCGATGAACCCGAGGATGTGGGCGCATCCGGCCACTCGCCGCAACCGCGCGACCTTGGGCAAGGATGGCATCGCTTTCGTCGGTCCGGCCAAAGGCGAGATGGCCGAAAGCAACGAGGCCGGCGAAGGCCGCATGGCCGAGCCGCTGGAGATCGTCGCCGCGGTCGAGGCGATGCTCGATGCCGGCCCCAAACCGTTGGCGGGGCGCAAGATCATCGTTACCTCCGGTCCGACGCACGAACCGATCGACCCGGTGCGCTATATCGCCAACCGTTCCTCCGGCAAGCAGGGCCACGCCATCGCCGCGGCATTGGCAAGGCTTGGCGCCGATGTGCGCCTCGTCTCGGGTCCTGTAAGCATCGCCGACCCGGCCGGCGTGAAGACCATCCATGTCGAGCGTGCGCAAGAGATGCGCGACGCGGTCGAACAGCTTCTGCCCGCCGATGCCGCGGTGTTCGTCGCCGCCGTCGCCGACTGGCGCAGTGAGAATTCGGCGGGCGAGAAGATCAAGAAAGTAGCAGGCGAAGGACCACCGGTGCTGCGCATGGTCGAAAACCCCGACATCCTGGCAGGCGTCGGCCATCACAGCCAACGGCCCGGCCTGGTCGTCGGCTTCGCCGCCGAGACGCAGGATCTTTTGCGCAATGCAGAGGCCAAGCTCAGAAAGAAAGGCGCCGACTTCATCGTCGCCAACGACGTCTCGCATGAAAGCGGCATCGGCCCCACGGGCGTCATGGGCGGCGACCGCAACAAGGTGCGGATCGTCTCAAAGACTGGCG
Organism: Mesorhizobium loti; assembly: GCA_002356515.1. Classification (NCBI taxonomy): domain Bacteria; kingdom Pseudomonadati; phylum Pseudomonadota; class Alphaproteobacteria; order Hyphomicrobiales; family Phyllobacteriaceae; genus Mesorhizobium; species Mesorhizobium loti. The sequence goes on from AP017605.1 coordinate 3,006,246, forward strand.
TCGAGGAATGGCCCGAAATGACCAAGGACAAGGTGGCGGCGCGGCTCGCCACCCTCATTGCCGAACGGTTGAAAACAACAATCGTTTGACGCGCATTGGATAAGACACGCGGCGCCCGTTGGACGCCGCGCATCGGATTCCTGTCTGAACCGTCAGTTTGACAACAGTTCCGCCGTGCGGGCGAGCGCGCCGCCGAAACCGTTGAGCGGAATGGAAAAGCTAACCGCTTGTCCCGTATCGGCCGCAAAGGCGTCGATCTTCAGCGTGGTGCCATTCTTGAGCAGCGGCGTGACATTGGCGTCGAACGCCACCGGCACTAGGCAGCCGACCACCTGGCAAGTGTTGAACGCCAGGCTGCCATCGAGCTTCTGGTCGTCGATGGTCAGAGTGACGCCCTTGGCGAGCGCCAAGCCAAACGGCAGGGCAAGCGTGCCGGTGGCGTCTTCGCCGGTCTTGCTCGACAGTTCGATCGCCAGCAGCCGCTGGTTGCTTTGCTTGTTGAACTGCTGGTGCGACAGGCTGCAGACCTTGTTCGTGCCCGATATCTGGCAGTTGACCGTCCAGTCGCCATGGGTTTCGGACAAGGCCGATGCCCCGCCGGGCAGCTGCGGCGCATCAGCCGCGGCGGGCGGCGCCGCCACCTTGTCGCCCTTGGTCTGCGCGGCCACGGCCGGCACACCGGCGATGCAGGCCGCACCCAGCATCGCAACCAAATACGCGTATTTCCTCATCAAGACCTCTCCCGCCCGGCTCCGTCTCGAACCAGCCTGGAAGCTGACCTCGCGAGACGCGCTGGCTACATTCTGTTTGACCGTTTCCCCGAAGGCGCCGTTGTACCCGACGGACATGCCGACGCCATTGACGCCATTCAGTTCGAGGCCAGCGCCGACCCCGATAGAGCGGCGAATCGATCGCCTCCGTCAAGTGCAATGCGGGGTTGCCGGGCAGATTCTCGGCAGCCGCGAAGCGACCTTTATTGGGGCAACTCCACCTGGCCTTCCATGGAGCGAATGCCGCAGTGTCGCCGGGCGCGATGTCCATGCCGATCTCAAGCATTGGCGTCGTCGGCAATCTGCGGTCGCGGTCGGATGGCCAGCAGAGGGCTTGATCGATTTCAACGCGCCCGATGGGCCGGCCATGGCATCGCCGGACAAACACCCTATATTACGGGCATGAACAGGTTTTTTGACAGGAGTGAGCGGATGGCGGTGGGTCTCCCGTCGGTGCGTCTGGTGTCGGCGCTGCTGGCCGCGGCTTTCGTGGCCGGGCTTGCGCTGCCCGCTTCCGCGCAGGTGCTCAATCCCACGGCCAACGGCAACGCGCTGGTCCAGCAGAACGATCTGCAGATCTTGCAGAACCGGGTGCAGCGGCAGCAATTTCAGCAGCAGCAACAGCAGTATCGCGCCCAGGACCGCGTGATCGTCCAGCAGCCGCCGCCGGTGGTGCCGCAGGTCAGGTCGAGTTGCCAGACACAGATAATCGGCAACACCGCCGTGAGCACCTGTCGCTGACAGGCTGACCACTCTTTTATTTAGCCGACTTACATGATAGGGGCCTTTCAGATGCCCCAGCGGCAGTTTGGGTTTGCAAAGGCGCCGCGTCACGCTATGGGGCACTGCACCGACTGGATTGTTACGAATGGCAGCCACCAAGAAAAAGGCCGTGCGCAAGGCCAAGAAAGGCGAGCGGATCCGCCAGGTCGCGGCGATCCCCTTTCGGTTGACCGCGGGCGGCGATTTCGAGGTGATGCTGGTCACGTCGCGGACGACGCAACGCTTCATCGTCCCCAAGGGATGGCCGATGGAGGGCAAGAGCGGCCGCAAGGCAGCCACCATCGAGGCGATGGAGGAAGCCGGCGTGCTCGGCAAGACATTGAAGCAACCGGCGGGCACTTATTCCTACTGGAAACGGCTGGCCAACAACTTCATTCGTGTCGACGTCATCGTCTATCTGCTTGAGGTGACCGAGGAACTGGCCAACTGGCAGGAAGCCAAGCGGCGGCAGCGGGCCTGGCTGACGCCGGCCGACGCGGCGATGCTGATCGATGAACCCGACCTGTCAACGCTGGTGAAGACCTTGAAGCTTCCCGGGCCGATGCCATCAGCCGAGGCATAGCTCACTCGCCGGCCTCGTCCTCTCCCGGAAACGGCCGCAGCGGCGTGCCGGTGTAGGCCCACAGCCATTCGCGCGGCAGCGGCCCCTTGTTGCGCTCGCTCTGCTGCGACTGCTCCCAGGCATGCGCCAGTATGCCGACGGAACGCGACAGCACAAAGAGCCCGCGTGTCAGCGGCGGCGGAAAGCCAAGCTCGCCGTAGATGACGGCGGTGGCGCCATCGATATTGAGCGGGATTTTTTTACCTTTCCGCCGCGCGACCTCGGCCTCGATCGCCTCGGCGATGTCGGCGAACCGTCCATTGACCACGCCCCGCGCGGCAAACGAGCGGGTCAGTTCCAGCAACCGCGGTGCGCGCGGATCGACCGGGTGGAAGCGGTGACCGAGCCCCGGCACATAACCCTTTTCCTCGGCGAAGAACCGGTCGAGTCGTGCCGGGACGGCCTCATCCAGCGCCGTCCCGCCATCGATCGCCACGGCGATATCACCGTAGAAGGACAGCGCCTGTTCACCAGCACCGCCATGCACGTCGCCGAGCACGTTGATGGCCGAAGCCATGGCGCTGTTGATGCCGACGCCACAGGTGGCGGCCATACGGGCAATGGCGATCGACGGTGCCTGCGGGCCATGATCTACGGCCGCACCCAGCGCAATGCCGAGCAAGGCTGCGTGGTCCTCGCTGGGCAATTCGCCACGCAACATCAGCCAGATCATCGCGGGGAAGCTGACGCGGCCGATCAGGTCCTGGATTTCATAGCCACGCAGCCGGATGACGCCAGGGCTCATCTCGATGATGCCGGTCTGCCACCATTCCTCGCCGCGTTCACGGCCTGACTTCTTCTGTGTATCGCTCATGCCCGGGCCTTTGCCTTGGCGCGTGGCGGCAGCTGGGCGAAAATCTCGTCCATATGCGCGCCCAGTGCCGGCGGCGGCTTCGTCGGCAAAGGCGCTTCACCATCGACCATGAAGCCGCCGCGCAGCACGGTCAGCGGCCTGTCCATCCCGGCCACATCGTCAAAATTCGCGGTCACCTGGCGTTCGAGCACTTGCGGCTCGACCAGCACTTGCGGAATCGTCAGCACCCTGCCCGCCGGCACGCCGGCGCGATTGAACGTCTCTTCCCAGACAGCCGCCGAGGCGCCCGCCAGGGCCTCCTCGATCTCGGCTTTCAGCGCCGCGCGGTTGTGCTTGCGTATCTCGCGCTCGGTAAAGCGCGGATCTGATACCAGCTCCGGCCGCCCGATCAGCCGGCAAAGCGTCACGAACTGTTCCTGCTTGTTGGCGGCGATGTTGAGCAGCCCGTAGCCGGTGCGGAAGGCGCCGGAGGGTGCCGCCGTCATGTTCTCATTGCCCATCGGCTTGGGATCGACTCCTGCCGTCAGATAGTTCGACACCGGCCAGCCAAGCGCGGAAAGCGTGCATTCGAGCATCGAGACGTCGAGGAAGGCGCCCTGGCCCGATGTCTTCTGTCTGACCAGCGCCGATGCGATCGCGAAAGCCCCGACCAGCCCGCCCAGCGTATCGGCAACGGGATAACCGACGCGCAGCGGCGCCGTTTCCGGCGTGCCGGTGATGCTCATAATGCCCGACAGGCCCTGGATGATCTGGTCATAGGCGGGATTGTCGCGCATCGGCCCGGTCTGGCCGAAACCCGATATCGCGCAATAGACGAGACCGGGGCGGATCGCTTTCAGCGCTTCATAGCCAAGGCCAAGCCGATCCATCACCCCGGGGCGGAAGTTCTCCACCAGCGCGTCGGCACTGGCGACAAGGTCGAGGAAGCGTTCGCGATCGGCCTCTGTCTTGAGGTCGAGCATAACAGATCGTTTGCCGGCGTTCTGCGCCAGGAAGGAGGCGCCCATGCCGGCCTGGTTGAGCTTTGGCGAACCGCCGAGCTGGCGCGCCAGATCGCCGCCTTGCGGCCCCTCGACCTTGATCACATCGGCCCCAAGCAGTGCCAGCTGATAGGCGCAATAAGGCCCGGCCAGAACATTGGTCAGGTCGAGGACGCGGATACCGGAAAGCAGGTCAGTCATCAGGCATCGCCCGGCACATGCTCCGGTCCGCGCCGCCGGCGATGCTCGATGAAGGCCCAGATATGCGGCCCGGCGAGGCCGATGAAGGCGAGCGTCAGCAGCGTCAGCGACAGCTTGTGCGTATAAAACACCGACCAGTCGCCATTCGAGATGGTCATTGCCCGGCGGAACTGGGTTTCGGCGAGCGGCCCCAGGATCATGCCGATGATGACAGGGGCAGTCGGGAAGTCGAAGCGCCGCATCAGGAAGCCCGCCGCGCCCAGGAGATAGAGGATGACGAGGTCGATCGGCGACTGCGAGATGCCATAGGTGCCGACGGTGGCGAACACCAGGATGCCGGCATAAAGCTGCGGCGCCGGGATCTTCAGCAGCCGCACCCACAGCCCGATCAGCGGCAGGTTGAGGATGACGAGGATGACATTGGCGATGAACAGGCTGGCGATCAGGCCCCAGACCAGATTGGCCTGCGTCGTCAAAAGCAGCGGCCCCGGATTGATGCCATAACTCTGGAACGCCGACAGCATGATCGCCGCCGTCGCCGAGGTCGGCAGACCGAGCGTCAGCATCGGCACCAGCACGCCGGCGGCCGACGCATTGTTGGCGGCCTCAGGCCCGGCGACGCCCTCAATGGCGCCGACCGTGCCGAACTCCTCCTTGTGCTTCGACAGCTTCTTTTCGATGGCATAGGACAGGAAGGTCGGGATTTCGGCGCCGCCGGCCGGCATGGCACCGATCGGGAAACCGATCGCGGCACCGCGCAGCCAGGCCTTCCATGACCGGCCCCATTCGGCCGCGGTCATGTAAAGCGAGCCCTTCAGCGGCACGATCTCGTCCTTGCCGGCATAGCGGCGCGAGGCCATGTAGAGCGTCTCGCCGACCGCGAACAGGCCGACGGCGGCGATGATGACGTCGACGCCGTCGAGCAGTTCGGTCGTACCGAAGGTGAATCGCGGCTGACCGGTCTGCAGATCGACGCCGATCATGCCGATGACGAAGCCGGCAAACAGGCTGGTGAGCCCACGCACCGAGGACGAGCCGAGCACGGCCGAAACCGTAATGAAGGCCAGCACCATCAGCGAGAAATATTCGGCCGGGCCGAAGGCCAGCGCGAACTTGACCACCACCGGCGCCAGGAAGGCGACGCCCAGCGTGCCGATGGTTCCGGCGACGAACGAGCCGATCGCCGAGGTGGCAAGGGCCGCACCGCCGCGGCCGGACCGGGCCATCTTGTTGCCCTCCAGCGCGGTGACGATGGTGGCGCTTTCGCCGGGCGTGTTGAGCAGGATCGATGTCGTCGAGCCGCCATACATGGCGCCGTAATAGATGCCGGCAAACAGGATGAAGGACGCTTCCGGTGCCACCTGATAGGTGATCGGCAGAAGCAGCGCGATGGTCAGCGCCGGTCCAAGGCCGGGCAGCACGCCGATGGCGGTGCCGAGCGTGGTGCCGAGCAGGCACCACATCAGGTTCATCGGCGTGAAGGCGACCGAAAAGCCGTGCGCGAGATGGCCAAGCGTTTCCATGGCGTCAGCCTCCAAACGCGCCGATGATCGCATCGATCACCGTGTTCAACTGGTTCTCGATGAAACCGGCGCCGATGTTGACGCCGAGCGCCCTGGCGAAGCCGAAATAGGCGGCCAGTGCCAAGATAAGGCCGGTAAGCGCATCACGCAGCGTACGCTTGCTGCCGAAGCCATAGCAGACGAGAACGAACATGATGACCGATGCCGCGGTGAAGCCGAGCGGCCGGATAAGCAGCAGGTTGGCGACCAGGCCGATGACGACGAAACCCATCGCCTTCCAGTCGGTCGGCGTTTCCTTTTCCTCCTCCGGCTGCCAGCCGCCGCGAAACGCGGCGAGGATGAGCAGCAGGGACAGCACCACCAGGCCGACCATGGTGAGATAGGGGAACACGGTCGGGCCGACCTTGGAATAGAGCGGCGACACCGGGATCGCCAGTGTCTGCCAGGCCACGGCGCCGGCGCAGGCCAAAAGCCCGATGCCAACAAGCAGTTCCGGCACGGCAAGGCGCGAGGGCGGCGCCGGCTGGTTGATGGTGCTCATGGAATGTCCTCCCCAGGATTACGGGCCAAGACGGCTGTCATCGGCCTTCACGCTGTCAGCCATGACCGATCTCTTCTTCGATGCGATCGGCGGAGCTGAGAAAATGAGGGACGGCTCGCGCCGCCCCCCTGGGGAAAATCAGGCGAGGCCGAGATCCTTGAGGATGGCTTCGATACGTGCCGAATCCTCGGCGACGAATTTCGCATAGTCGTCGCCGGTGAGCAGGATGGGCGTCCAGTTGCGGTTCTTGCACTCAGCAGCCCAGGCATCGCTCTTGGCCATGGTCTCGACCATCGTGATCATCGCTGCCTTGTCGGCATCGGACACGCCGGGAGGCGCGAAAACGCCGCGCCAGTTGAACAGCTCGACATCGATGCCGGCTTCCTTCAGCGTCGGCGCGTCGATGCCGTCCTGGCGCTTGTCGGCCGAGATGGCGAGCAGCCTCAGCGCGCCGGCCTTGACCTGCTCGGAGAATTCACCAAAACCGGAGATGCCGGCCGCCACCTGGTTGCCGAGCAACGCCGACAAGGCCTCGCCGCCGCCGGCGAACGGCACATAGGAAAGACTGGTTGCCGGAACGCCGACCGTCTTGGCGATCAGGCCGAACAGGATGTGGTCGGAGCCACCGGCGGAACCGCCGGCCACGGGAACCTTGGTCGGATCGGCCTTGAGCGCGGCGACGAAATCGGCGGCGGTCTTGAACGGCGACTCCGCCGGCACCACCAGGGCCTCGAATTCGCCGGTGAGACGGGCGATCGGCGTGACCTGCGTCAGATTGTTGGCGGCCTTGTTGGCGATGATGGCGCCAACCATGACCATGCCGGCAACCATCAGCGAATTGCCCTTGCCGTTCCACTGGCTGATGAACTGCGGCAGCCCGACCGTGCCGCCGGCGCCGCCGACATTGGTGATCTGCGAGCCGGAGATCAGCTTCTCTGCGCGCAGCACCTGATCCATCGTGCGCCCGGTCTGGTCCCAGCCGCCGCCGGGTGCTGCCGGCACGAAAATCTGGATCTGCGGCGCGCCTTCGGCGAAAGCGGGCGTGAGATGAAGTCCTGCAAGGCCGGCAGCGCTCGCCGCCGCCGTGCTCATCAAAAATCTGCGTCTGTTCAGCATGGGATTCCTCCAGATCACGACACCTCCTCCGGTGCCTGCCAAACGCGCCTGCAATCACAGACCCGTGATCGAGTTCAAGCAGATGTTACTGAGTTCTGTCAACGGGAACGATATTCTGCTGGACAGAACGGTCCAGTGGCGCGACAGAGTGGCTCCGCTCGGGCTTCTCCGAACCGGGAACCGCAATGGACTTACCAAGCCAATCGACTGATGAGGAAAGCCGGCGCGCGACAGCCGAAGGTGTTGCGGCACTTGACCGGGCGATTGCCATCCTCGATGCCTTCACCACCGCCGACCGCTCGCTCAGCCTGGCCGAAATCGCGGCGCGCACCGGCCTCTACAAGAGCACGATCCTGCGCCTGGCGAATTCGCTGCTGCGCGGGCAACTGCTCGAGCGCCTCGACGACGGGCGCTACCGCGTTGGGCCGGCCACCTTTCGGCTGGGCGCCCTCTATCAGCGTTCGGTCGTGGCGGTCGACATCCTGTTGCCGATCATGCGCGACCTTTCCGAGCGAAGCTGGGAGAGCGTTGCCTTCTATGTCCGCTCGGGCGACGTCCGCACCTGCCTCTACCGCGTCGAATCCAAACATCCGATCCGCTACACCATTCGCGAGGGTGACGTACTGCCTTTGCTGGTCGGCTCGGGCGGGCGCGTGCTCGCGGCGTTTTCCGGTCAGCCGGGCGAACCCTACGAGACCATCCGCAGGACCTGCAATTGCCTCGCCGTCGGCGACCGCGACCCCGACACGGCGGGCATCTCTGCGCCGGTGTTTGGACCGGGACGCATCCTGCTCGGCGCCTTGACGCTGGCCGGTCCGAGCACGCGCGTCGATGCTGCCTTCCTTCAACGCATGAAACGTCCGTTGCTCGAGGCAGCTGCCCGCGCGACCCGCGCCTTCGGCGAGGATGCCTCCATGCTCGAACAGGCAAGTCTTACGACGGAGGCTCTGCCTTAGCCTCGGCGGTTGCGACCTGCAAAAGGACCGATAAGCTTCGAATACAAACTGATTCAACTTTAAGCAGTCACTTGACGTTGCGTAATATTCGACTGCCCACGGCAAGAAAAGGCTTCATAGAGAACGGAACTATTTATTAGCTGTTAAGCCCCTCGTGATACCCGATTGCTGTCGCCCTTTAAGCGACATGAGGGAAGAAACATCGTCTCAACCGGCGGATGAAACAGCCGGACAGACGCGCTGACAGGATCATGGCACGTCCGTGAATTCGATGAAGCCGTCATCGAGGAACGCCAGCCCCCGTCTTCTCGGGCTCGTCTGGCCGTTCATTGCCGTCGTTCTCGTCCAGGCGCTGGTCGCTAGCCTCAGCCTCTACACGCTTTCGGCGGTTCGCGCCTATGTCGGCGGCGAAAGCCAGTGGTCCAAAGGGCAAAAGCACGCCATCTATTTCCTCAGCCTCTATGCCGACACCGGCAATGAGGAGTTTTTCGACGAGTATCGCGAAGCGATCGCCGTTCCGCTTGCCGACCGCTCGGCGCGCCTGTCGCTCGAGCAGCCCGACCCCGATACAGAGGCGGCGCGCGCAGGCTTTCTGCAGGGCAGAAACCACCCGGACGACGTGACCGGTATGATCTGGCTGTTCCAGAATTTCCGCGGCTTCATCTATCTCGACACCGCTATCCGGCACTGGACCGCCGCTGACGCGATGATCCTCGCCATCCAGCAGCTCGGCGACGCGATGCACGCGACGTTGAGCAGAGGGCAGGCGTCACCGGCTGAGATCAACGCCTGGAAGACGGATATCCATCAGCTAGACCGTCAGATCAGTCCGCTTTCCAAGGCTTTCTCGGACAGTCTCGGCGAGGGATCGCGCTTCATCAAGCTGCTGCTTACCCTTGCCAATCTCGTCACCGCAGCCTTGCTGATCCTGCTCGCCGTCTGGCGCACGCGCAAACTCCTGGCGCAGCGCCAGGCCTTCCAGCTGGCGCTCAATGCCGAGCGCGAGCGCGCCCAGGTGACGCTGGCTTCGATCGGCCAGGCCGTCATCAGCACAGGCCGTGACGGGCGGCTGGACTACATGAACGCGGTTGCCGAGAAACTGCTGGCCTGCCCGTTCGGCACTGCCAGAGGCAAACCGATCGCATCGCTGTTTCGCCTTGTCGACAAGGACACCAGCGTTGAAGAAACGCAGCTGGTCGAGCGTCTCCTGGCCGGCGAGCCGCGCCGTTCCAGCGCCCGTCCGCAATTGCTGCAGCGGCCGGACGGCTCTGTTGTTCCCGTCGCGCTGACCGGCGCGCCGCTGCTCGTTTCCGGTGAGGTCGTCGGCGCGGTGCTCGCCTTCCACGACATGACGCGCGAAGAGGACTATATCGAGCGGCTTTCATGGCAGGCATCGCACGATGCGTTGACCGGGCTCGCCAACCGACGCGATTTTGAAAGCCGGCTGGAAAGGACGATCGTCGAATTGCAGGGCCAGCCCCGGCAGCACGCCTTGATGTAGCTCGATCTCGATCAGTTCAAGCTGGTCAACGATACCTGCGGCCATGCCGCTGGTGACCAATTGCTGCGCCAGATCTCCGCGCTGCTGACCCACGAATTGCGGCCGGGCGACGTGCTGGCCAGGCTGGGCGGCGACGAATTCGGTGTGCTGCTCGTGGACAGTGACTGCGAAACCGCCGCCGACACCGCCGAACGGCTGCGCACAGCCGTGCAGGACCTGCATTTCGCCTGGGATAACAGGCCTTTCAACACCAGTGTCAGCATCGGCATGGTGCAGATCGCCGATGCGCACGTGACAATCGAGGAGACGCTGCGTGCCGCCGATGTCGCCTGCTACATGGCCAAGGAAAAGGGCCGCAACCGCGTCCAGATCCACAGCGATGGCGACATGGCCCTGCGCGAACGTTTCGGTGAGATGGCTTGGGTGCAGCGCCTGCACGCCGCATTGGAGCAAGACCGCTTCAGGTTGCATGCCCAGGAAATCTGGCCGCTCAATGACGACATCGTCGAGGCGGGAGCCCATATCGAGATCCTGTTGCGGCTGACCGACGAAGACGGCAGCTTCGTCACCCCGCAGAGCTTCATTCCCGCGGCCGAGCGCTACGGCCTGATGCCGTCGATCGACCGCTGGGTGGTACGCAACACCTTCCGCATCCTGGCCGCACGGCAAGCCGATCCGCTCACGCCGCCGATCACCACATGCGCCATCAATCTTTCCGGTGCGACTTTCGGCGACGAGACCTTTCTCAGCTTCCTGCGCGAGCAGTTCCTCGTTCATGGCATTTCACCGGCCGTGATCTGCCTCGAGATCACCGAAACCAGCGCCATCGCCAATCTCACCAATGCCATGCGCTTCATTGCCGATCTGCGCGGCCTGGGCTGCCGTTTCGCACTCGACGATTTCGGCTCCGGCATGTCATCCTTCGCCTATCTGAAGCACCTGCCGGTCGACTACCTCAAGATCGACGGCAGCTTCGTCAAGGACATGCTGGAGGATCGCATCGACCGCGCCATGGTCGAGATGATCCATCATATCGGCAAGGTCATGGGCAAACGCACCATCGCCGAATTCGTCGAAAGCGACGGCATCATCGCCGCCCTGAAGACGATCGGCGTCGACTATGCCCAGGGCTATGGCATCGCCAGGCCGAAGCCTTTCGATGCCTCGACGGTGCTGCTTGGCCAGGTTGTCACGCCGGCCGCGGAGAGCGCCGATCCATGGGCCGATCTGACACGGAAGCTGCGCCGCAAGGCCGGTTAGGCCTCACCTCGGTTTAGGGCCGTCGCTCCAGCAGGATGGTCGGGGCATCGTGATAGAGGGTCCGCGTCACCTCGCTGTAGCCGCACTTCCTGGCGACATTCTGTGAAGCCGTATTTTCCGGATCGATGATGCAGACGGTTTTGGTACGTCCGAAGGTCTCGTCGCCCCAGACATGCACGCGACTGACGATCTCGGTGGCAAGGCCGGCTCCGTGCACGGCCGGCGCCAATGCCCATCCGGCCTCGGGAATGCCTTCGATCGACGGTTCCATATCACGCTTCAGGTCGTGAAAACCGGCCTCGCCGACGAAGCGGCCTGTCGCCCTCTCCTCGATCGCCCAGAAGCCGTAGCCGAGCAGCGACCACAAGCCGGCGTGACGCAGAAAGCGCATCCAGCTCTCTTCACGCGTGCGCGGCTTGCCGCCGATGAAACGGGTGACGACCGGATCGGCCCACATCGCGACATAGGCTTCGAAATCCTCGATCCGGTGCGCCCTCAGAATGGTTCGCTGCGTCTCGATGACGGGTGCGATGGTCGCTTGCGGATTGTTCATGGGACTTGCCTCGCTGATGTTGTCCGCGCTTAGCAAATCGCCCCTGCGGTGCAAGGGCCAGCACGAGACGCGCCATCATCCAGAAAAGCCGTATGGCCGCTACCAGCTCCGCTATGCGATTTCTGCCTGACAGTGTTATTTTCCCGGCAGGCTGATTCAGCACCTGCCGACGCGACCTTTTCAGGCGCTCAAACCCACGGGAAAAAAGCATGGACACGACCGACCTTGTGCTTGCCATCGTCCATCATCTGCTGGTGTTTTCGCTGGCAGGGATCATCGGCGCCGAATTCGTGCTGATCCGCGGCGACCTGCCCGCCGTGACGCTCAAGCGGCTCGCCGGCATAGACCGCCACTATGGCGTCATCGCCGCGCTCGTCATCATCGTCGGCATCGGCCGTGTCTTCTGGGGCCTCAAGGGTTGGGAGTTCTACGTCTACAACTGGATATTCTGGGCGAAGATGGCCGCCTTCGGAATTGTCGGCCTGCTGTCGATCATCCCGACCGTGCGCTTCATTTCCTGGAACCGGCAAGCCAATGCCAACCCCACCTTCGCCGTGCCCGCGAGCGAACTGGCCTCGGTGAAGACCTGTATCCGCACTGAGGCCTTCGTCTTCCTGCTGATCCCGGTCTTCGCGGCGGCGATGGCGCGCGGTTACGGCACCTGATCGGCAGCGACCGCCGTTTCGAGCGGCGCGATCGGCACCAGGGGCGCCGGCACGCTGGTGGTCTTCTCCTCGGCTTTGCAGATATCGGCGATGACGCAGGCCGGGCAATCCGGCTTGCGCGCCTTGCAGACATAGCGGCCATGCAGGATCAGCCAGTGATGCGCATGGCGCATATATTCGTCCGGGATGATCTTCAGCAGCCCCTGCTCGACCTGTTCGGGCGTCTTGCCAGGCGCCAGGCCAAGCCGGTTGCCGATCCGGAAAATATGCGTGTCGACCGCCATCGTATGCTGGCCGAACGCCATGTTGAGCACGACATTGGCGGTCTTGCGCCCAACCCCCGGCAGCTTGACCAGCTCGTCGCGGTCGTCGGGCACCGCGCCGCCATGGTCGCGGATCAGCGCTTCCGACAGGGCGATGACGTTCTTGGCCTTGTTGCGCCAGAGCCCGATGGTCCTGATGTAATCACCGACCTTGGCCTCACCCAGCGCCAGCATCTTCTGCGGCGTGTCGGCGACCTTGAACAGCGCCCTTGTCGCCTTGTTGACGCCGGCATCCGTCGCCTGCGCCGAAAGCACTACCGCCACCAGCAGCGTGAAGGCATTGACGTGCTCGAGTTCGCCCTTCGGCTCCGGCCGCTGGACGGAAAAGCGCCGGAAAATCTCGTGCACTTCCGCCGGACTGTAGCGCGACGTCCGCCGCGCCGGCCGTGGACGCGGCTTGGCGTTCGATCCGTCACGTCGTCCGGCCGGCAGCTTTTTTTCGGGCATGGGAGAATCTTTGGACTTGGGGCGCGCCATTTCCCTCCTATAATATCCTGTCATGAGCGACACAAACGCCACGTTTCAGGCTGACGAGCCCTTCTTTCACGCATTGCTGACGCCGCACCGGTCGCTGGGCAGGACGGGCTTCCTGGTCCTGATGGGCGCGCTGCTGTTCGGCTGGCTGGTGACGGGTGCGTTTTTCCTGTCGCGCGGCGCCTGGCCGGTGTTCGGCTTCTTCGGCCTCGATGTGATCGCCGTCTACATCGCCTTCCGCGCCAACTACCGCGCCGCCCGCGCCCGTGAGGAAGTGTCGGTCTCGCGCACCAGCCTCGACATCCGCAAGACGGGCCCCTCGGGAAGATCGGAAGCGCACCGCTTCAACCCGTTCTGGGCGCGGTTTTCGGTCGCCCGACACGCCGAGATCGGCATCACCAGAATGACGGTCGAAGGCCAAGGCCAGAACGTGCCGATCGGCGGCTTCCTCGATCCCGAGTCCCGCGAGAGCTTTGCCACCGCTTTCTCACGCGCACTGGCGACCGCCAAGGCACGCTGAATCTAGAACCGATATCGCAAAAGCCTGCCGACCTTGCGCAGCGCCGGAATGTGTTTCCACAGCCTAACGAACAGTTTGGCGGACCAGCCCATGCGGGCGGCGTGTTCCGGCTTGTAGGCGGAGATATCCTCGACGAACCGCAGCTTGGGAACCGCCAGTTCCAGTTCGTGCGGATCATCGATCGCCCAGTGAACTTCGGCGCCTGTCGCCTTGATGGTCGGATTGAGGCGAAGCAGCGTCAGGCCGAAACGGCTGTAGGCGTCGAACATCAATTCGCCGCCGGCAAGATGTGAGACCAGCCGCGAAACCAGGCGCAACCCTTCGTCGGCGGGAAGATAGGGCGTCAGCCCCTCCGCCACCACGATGGCCGGGCGGTTGCGGGGCACGTCGGCCAGCCAGCCGGGCTCGGTCACCGACGAAGCGATGAGATGGTAATGGTCGCGGGACGGGTAGAGCCTGCGCCTGAGCTCAATGACCTGGGGATAGTCGACATCGAACCAGTCCACGCCCGCTGGCGGATCGACGCGGAAGATGCGCGTATCGAGCCCGCAACCGAGATGCAGCACGATGGCGCCGGGATTTCTGGCCAGAAAATCCTCGACGCGAACGTCCAGTGTCTTGGCCCGGATCGCCAGGCCGATGCCGAGATTCTCGTCGACCTTGAGCCTGGAAAAATCGTAATCGATCTTGCGCACCGCCTCGTCGGCGAAATGATCCCCAAGCAGCGAATGGGGCAGCCGGCTCTCCAGCGCCTTGCCGTAGAGCGTCATCAGCAAGGTTTCCTTTGCCCCGGTCAGATGCACTTTCTCGCCGGCCATGAGCGACTCCTGGGCACGAAACCCGAGTCTATCTGGGCATGCGCGGCAAGAAAGCAAGTTTCGGGTGGCGATCGCCGCCCCAAGGGGCGATATTCCTGGCCAAGGAGACAGTTCGATGAGCACACAGACAGCCGTCCTCAAGAAGGACATCACGCCGCAAGGCAGCGACTACGAGATCGTGCGCCGCGCCATCGAGAAGATCAGCCTCGACTACCGCGACCAGCCTTCGCTCGAGGATCTCGCGGAAGAGGTCGGCGAGACGCCGACCGGCCTGCAAAAACTGTTCACCCGCTGGGCCGGCCTGTCGCCCAAGGCGTTCCTGCAGGCGGTGACGCTCGACCATGCGCGCCGGCTGCTCGATTCCGGCATGCCGCTGCTCGAAACCTCGTTCGAACTGGGCATGTCCGGTCCCGGCCGGCTGCACGACCTGTTCGTCACCCATGAGGCGATGTCGCCGGGTGATTACAAGACACGCGGCGCCGGCCTCACCATCCGCTACGGCTACCATGCCTCACCTTTCGGCACCGCCCTGATCATGGCCACCGACCGTGGCCTTGCCGGTCTCGCCTTCAGCGACCCGGGCGAGGAACGTGCGTCGTTCGCCGACATGTCCAGCCGCTGGCCGAACGCCATCTATGTCGAGGACATGGCCGCGACTGGTCCTTATGCCGCGCGCATCTTCGATCCGACATTGTGGCGTCCCGATCAGCCGCTGCATGTCGTCATGATCGGCACCGACTTCCAGGTCCGCGTCTGGGAGGCCCTGCTGCAGATCCCGATGGGCAAGGCCCGCACCTATTCCTCGATCGCAGCCAGCATCGGCGCTCCAAGCGCCAGCCGCGCCGTCGGCGCCGCCAATGGCGCCAACCCGCTCTCCTTCGTGGTGCCTTGCCACCGCGCCATCGGCAAGTCCGGCGACCTCACCGGCTACCATTGGGGCCTGACCCGCAAGCGCGCCATCCTGGGCTGGGAGGCGGGCCAGGTGTCGTCGTAAAATGTCGATTTTTCAATTTCGATCCAAGAAATATATGAATAGCCGCACTATAAAGTATTAGTGCGATTTCTCATCGGAATTTCTGGATACAACCGGGGACAACCATCGGTTTGTTCATGGTCATTATTGCCGCGAATTATTTAAGTTTACGCTAAATTAACCACGATAAAGCGATCATGACCCATATTAATTCGGGCGATCCGACTTAATAGGAGGTCTCGATGAAGTTGTTTCGCACCGCCTTCGGTGCAGCCTTTCTGGTCGCATGTCTGGACCAGTCCGCATTGGCAACGACGCAAAATGTCATTTTCAATGGCACGATCTCCCCGACCTGCACGCTTGTCATTGCCACCAATGGCACGATGACGGTCAGTCCCGATCTCCAGTCGCTCAGCTCCCACAACAGCGGCGGCTCGGCCGGAACCGTCACGCTGACGACGACCGGCGGCGTATCGTTGAGCGTCGATCCGGTTACCACCACGACGGTGCCGTCGGCAGACACGACATCGACCACCTGGACCCCGACCTATTCTTCCGCCGGTACGCACTCCATCGTCGAGACCGGCTCGGCGACCGCCATCAGCACGCCCGGCGCCGACCTTGTCTCGGTCCATCTCGCCGGCACCAAGGGCGGCAGCAACCGCTTCGCCAACGGAAACTATCAGGCAACGGTAACGCTGCGCTGCGAGTAGCGCCCGGGAAGGGAGGCATCCTTGACACTTTTTCGAACTCTGGCGACGGCGCTGGCCGTCGGCCTGATCCCTGTTGCCGCGGCGGCCCAATCGATGTCGCCGATGCGCGGCGAGGTCAACAGCTTCACCGACGTCTTCGCGGTCCGCGTATACCCGGCCAATCCATACGACCAGAAGATCAAGGTCGAAATCCACGTCTACGATCAGGATTTTCAGCCGGTGGACGCCAGGATCTCGCCGAGTGCCTTCCAACTGGGGTCCCAGGCTTCCCGTCCTGTCCTTGTGGTCGTGCCTTTCGGCGGCGCCGCCGAGCGTAAAGTGCGTATCTGTACCGAAAGCATCCCCTTCCCCAATCAACAGACGCAGATAAGGGCACAGATATGCGGAAAGTTTTTTGGGCACCGCAAGTCCTGACGCTGGCAGTCGCGGTTGCTGTGACAAGCACCGTTCCAACCCAGGCCCAGGACCAGATCTACAATCTCAACCAGAACGAGAACGGCTTCAATTTGCCCGGTGTCACCTTGCCCCAGGGCCAGGACGAGGTCCATGCCGCGGACGGCACCACTTGCCGTTCCGCCGTTTCCGGTTCCGGTGCCTATATGGATCTCGGCGTTATCAGAGGCAACAACCAGACGGACAATGGCGTCGCCACCTATGGCCGGGTGGTGATCCCGATCGGGCGTACACCGACGCGTCTCGACTGCAGCCGGTTGTACGAACTTGAGGTCCAGCGCCTGCAACTGGAGCTGAAACTGCTCAAGATGGGCCTCGGCGGAGACGGCCCGACGGGAAGCGTGGCCGCCAGCGCTCCCGCTACCGCGGCCGCGTCACCCGGGTGGGCCAACGAAGGCTGGAGCATCAGGACCGGAGATGGCGATGGCAAGAAAAAGAGGAAGAAGAAATAGCCGCACGCTGCTTGCGATGGCCGCACTTGCCGGCTTCTGCCAGCCTGCGCCGGCGGCAATCATCGGCACCTGCACCATCATGGTCGGGGCGTCGGGAACGATGAAGGCAAATCCCGGCCTTAACGTGTTCGGCTCCAAGCAGGCCGGCGGATCGAGCGCGGACGCCACCATCACCGCCAGCTCGCTGCTTTGTACATTGCTCAACCTGCTCGATTGTTATTCCGTTTCCGCACCGGCGCCCGCATCGTTCTCGTCGGCGCCAAGCGGCGGCGGCACCAATGTCAACTTCAGCACCGTCTACCGCCTCGACGGCACCGGCGTCGACACCTCCGGAAGCGTGCCGCAGCGCGTCGTCAACGGCACCCACACTATCCAGGTCGATCTCACCGCCACCAAGTCGAGCGGCATCTTTCCCGCCGGCAGCTATCAGGGCACGGTCACCGTGCGCTGCGAGTGAGGCGACAAATCGCTTTTTGGTATCCACATGGTCTGGCAAGTCATCGCATGACGCGCTAGCTTCCCGCGCAATCGGGGTGCCGGTGCAGCCACAGTGATGCATCGGCGCACCCCGCCATCTTCGATCCACATCGTGCTTTCCGAAAGTCGATCCTGATTTCCGGCCAGCGCTGGCAGGGAGGCACTTTCTTGATAGTCGTCATCGGCTCGATCAACCTCGACCTAATCGCCAAAGTCGACCGCTTGCCGACCCCCGGCGAAACGGTGAGCGGCTCCGGTTTCGCCACGGCGCCCGGCGGCAAGGGCGCCAACCAGGCGCTGGCCGCCGCACGCGCCGGTGTCCCCGTGCGCATGGTCGGCGCCGTCGGCAGGGACAGTTTCGCCGGCGAGGCGCTGGCATTGCTGCGCGAGGCCAAGGTCGACCTGTCGGGCGTGGGGGAAACCTTTGCCTCGACCGGCACGGCGCTGATCATGGTCGGTGATGACGGCGAGAACATCATCGCCGTGGTTCCCGGCGCCAATGCCTCCGTGGTGCCCGGCGACCTTTCCAAGGCCTTCCTGAAAAAGGGCGACGTCGTTCTGCTCCAGCACGAGATCCCGCTGGCGACCGTCGATGCCGCGCTCGACCAGGCGCGGGCGGCCGGCGCCATCACCGTGCTCAACACGGCTCCTTTCCAGGGCGATGCGGCGGCTTTCCTCGGCAAGGCCGATTATGCCGTCGCCAACGAGACCGAGTTCGACCTCTATGGCGAGGCGCTGGCGCTGAGCGGCCGCGACCGCGCGGCGCGCATGCGCGACTTCGCCGCGAAAACCGGCCGCACCATCGTCGTCACGCTCGGCGGCGATGGCGTCATGGCGGCGACGCCGAGCGATTTCCTGACCGTTGCGGCCATGAAGATCACGCCTGTCGACACGGTCGGCGCCGGCGACACCTTCTGCGGCTACTTCGCTGCCGGCCTGTCGTCCGGCCTAGCGCTCGACAAGGCGCTGGCGCGCGCCGGTGCGGCAGGCTCGCTCGCATGCCTCAAGCCGGGTGCCCAGCCGGCGATCCCGCTGGCCAGGGATGTCGACCAGGCCTTGCAGGAAGCCAGCTGAGATGATGCGTCCCCAGACGAAACATGCCGTGCCGCCGGTCGGCGATATCTGCCGCCTGTCGGCCATCGAGCTTGCCGATGCGATCCGCCGCCAGAAGCTGTCCGTGCGCGAGGTGGTGACCGCCTTCCTCGATCGCATCGAGGCGGTCAATCCGCTGGTCAATGCCATCGTCTCGTTGCGCGACCGCGGCGACATCCTGCGCGAGGCCGATGCAGCCGATAGCAGACGGGGAGGCGAAACCGGTACACTCTTCGGCCTGCCGATCGCCATCAAGGATCTCGCCTCGACCACCGGCCTCAGAACTTCCTTCGGCTCGCCGATCTTCGCCGATTTCGTGCCGCAGGAAGACGATTTCTTCGTCGAGCGCATCCGCGACGCCGGCGCCATCATCATCGGCAAGACCAATGTTCCCGAATTCGGGTTGGGATCGAACACCTACAACAATGTCTTCGGGGCGACGCTGAACGCCTTCGATCCGGCGCTCACCGCCGGCGGCTCGAGCGGCGGTGCGGCGGTGGCGCTGGCGCTCGACATGGTGCCTGTCGCCGACGGCAGCGACTTCGGCGGCTCGCTGCGCAATCCCGCAGGCTGGAACAATGTCTACGGTTTCCGCCCGTCGCAAGGGCTTGTTCCCGCGGGGCCTGATTTTGAAGTCTTTCATGCACAGATGGGCGTCGAGGGCCCGATGGGCCGCAACGTCGCCGACATGGCGCTGCTGCTCGACGTCCAGGCGGGCTACCACCCGCAAGCACCATTGTCCTATGAGAAACCGGGCTCCTTTCTCGAAGGGCTCGCAACGGCATCGACCGGCGGCCGCATCGCCTGGCTCCGCGACCTCGGCGGCCATCTGCCGGTCGAACCGGGCATCCTCGATCTGTGCGAGGCCGCGCTGAACCGATTTGCCGATGCATCCTTCCTGACCGAGCCCTTGCTGCCGGATTTCGATTTCGAAGCGCTGTGGCAGGCCTTCGTGACGCTGCGCCAGGCCACCAGCGGCTGCGCGCTCAAGGTCCATTACGACGACCCTTCCAGGCGCGGCCTGCTGAAGCCGGAAGCCATCTGGGAAATCGAGAACGCGATGCGGCTGACGGCGCCGCAGATCCGCGCCGCCTCGGTGATCCGTACCTCCTGGCATCGCACGCTGCTGTCGATCTTCGACCGCTTCGATCTGATCGCGCTGCCGACCGCGCAGGTCTTCCCCTTCGAGATCGGCACGCACTGGCCAAGCGAGGTCGCCGGACGGCCTATGGACAGCTATCACCGCTGGATGCAGGTTTCCGCCTTTGCCACGCTGGGCGGCTGCCCGGCGGTCAACGTGCCGGTCGGCTTCGACGACAAGGGCCGGCCAATGGGCATGCAGCTAATCGGCCGGCCGCGCGGCGACCTCGCCATGCTGAGGGCGGCCGCAGCCTATGAGGCGACGCTGCCCTGGCAAGCCGGCGCCTGACGCGCGTGTAGCGGCCCGGCGCTTCGCGCATGGCTTGCGCGGAGCCTGTCGCCATGCATTGATTGTCGCCTGCTGGATCGACAGCATTCCAAGGGAAAAATCATGTCGCTCGAACTCTACGCCGCTTATGTCCTTGCCTGCATCGTCATCATCCTGGTGCCCGGCCCGACGGTCACGCTGATCATCGCCAACAGCATCCGCCATGGCGCCCGCGCCGGCCTTGCCAATGTCGCCGGCACGCAGGCCGGGCTTGCCATCATGATCGCGATCGTCGGCATCGGCCTCAACACGCTGATCGCGGGCATGGGCCACTGGTTCGAATGGGTGCGGCTGATCGGCGCCGCCTATCTGATCTGGATGGGCGTGCAGATGTTCCGCTCCAAGGGCACGCTGAATGCCGACGGAACGGCGAGGAAGCCGCGCGGCGGCTTCTTCCTGCAGGGCCTGCTGGTGGCGCTCAGCAACCCCAAGACGCTGGTGTTCTTCGGCGCCTTCTTTCCGCAGTTCATCGCGCCGCAGGGCAATTACACGCTGCAGATCGTCGTCATGGGCCTGACCGCCATGATCTTCGCCGCCCTGTCGGATTCGAGCTATGCGCTCGCCGCCAGCCGCGCCGGACGCCTGCTGTCGGCCAGCCGCATCAAGCTCATGTCCAGGATCAGCGGCAGCTTCCTGGTCGGCGGCGGCCTGTGGCTGGCGTTTTCAAGATCGAAGTAAAGGCGGCCGCTAGGCCGGCGCCGCAAAGAGTTGCAGCGCCCTGGAATGGCAACCGATTGAAACCGTGCTCGCCCACCACCACATGAATCTGCATCGGGGGATTCATGTCTGTCTTTTGGACTTGGGATGGTTTGAAGAGGAACGCGCCTAGCGTGATCCTTTTCATCGGTGCGTTTGCTATTATGCTCATGTTGGCGGCAAACCAATGGGCCAACGACGCAAGCCCGATCCGGTCAGTTGGTGCCATCGATGCAACGATTAAAAGTGCCCAATGGAGAGACGGTAAGTACATCCGCTATGTGCTTGCTCTCAATGATGGCTCGTACGTGCTCATCGACGACGACCGCTCGCATCTGATTGGGTCAGATGCGAGCATCGAACGCGTCACGCGCGACAATGGCGCCGTCTTCTACCGGTTTCCCGAGTGAGACATGCCCAAAAGCTCTATGCTCTGGGCTAACCATTTGCATCGAGGGTGGAAGTGTTACAGCCGCCCCAGCCTCTCCAACAGCAGTGCGAAGAAGCCGTCGTGGTCGATGTCGCGCATCACCATGGCGTTCTTCGGACGCTTGGTCACGCCCCACCAGTCGATCACGGTCATGCCCATGGTCAGTTCCGAGGCGGTCTCCACGCTGACATTGCAGCTGCGGCCCTTGAACAGCTCCGGCTTCAACAGATAGGCGATGACGCAGGGGTCGTGCAGCGGGCCGCCATCGGTGCCGTACTTGCCCTCATCGTAACGTTCGAAGAATTCCAGCATCTCGGCGGTCGCGATACCGACCTTGGTGCCGAGCTTGCGGAAGGCCTGTGTGCGCTTGGTCGTCGTCAGCGCCTTGTGGGTGACGTCGAGCGGCATCATCACGATCGGGATGCCGGACTTGAACACCAGATCGGCCGCCTGCGGATCGACATAGATGTTGAATTCGGCCGCGGGCGTAACGTTACCGCCTTCGAAGAAGCCGCCGCCCATCAGCACGATTTCCTTGATGCGCGGGGCGATGCGCGGTTCGCGGATCAGCGCCAGCGCGATGTTGGTCAGCGGCCCGAGCGGGCAGAGCGTGATGGTGCCGCTCTCCTCCTTCATCAGCGTCTCGACGATGAAGTCGACGGCATACTGCTCCTGCAATTTCATCGTCGGTTCCGGCAGCTGCGGTCCATTGAGGCCGGTCTTGCCATGCACTTCCTCGGCGGTGACCAGTGTGCGCGCAAGCGGACGGATCGCACCGGCATAGACCTTGATCTCCGGTCGGCCGGCGAGTTCGCAGATCTTGCGGGCGTTCTTTTCGGTGAGCTTCAGCGGCACGTTGCCGGCAACGGCGGTGATGCCGACGATCTCCAGTTCGTTGCTGCCGAGTGCCAACAGAATGGCGACGGCATCGTCCTGGCCGGGATCGGTGTCGATGATGATCTTGCGTGGTTGGGGCATTTCAATTCCTTGTTTGGCTGGCCGTGAGCTCACCGGATCGAGAGCACGCCTGAAGGACGACCTTGGCGCTTCTCCTTGCATCCGCGCGTCGTTTCAAGCGCCATGTCGATTATTCCTGTGAGTCCAAGGCCTGGTCTTTTTGGGCGGGTCTTCTGGTGGCTTGAACTTGGTCGCGGGGCGGACCATATCAAGAGCATCGGGAAAAATGCCATCTGGGTTTTTCCAGTTTATGTCGCTCTTGAGAGGACAGTGTAACATGAGCCGAATGACGCCTTTCTCCAGCCCGCTTCTCCTTGGTTTCGACGCCATGGAAAAGACTTTGGAGCGCCTGGCGAAATCCGGTGACAGCTATCCTCCGTACAACATCGAGCGCCTCAGCGGGACTGACGGCAAAGCCGAAAGGCTGCGCATCACGCTCGCCGTCGCCGGTTTCGCCGAAAGCGATCTCGATGTGACAACGGAGGAAAACCAGCTGGTCGTGCGCGGCCGTCAGACCGACGACACCGAGCGCGAATTCCTTCATCGCGGCATCGCCGCGCGCCAGTTCCAGCGCTGTTTCGTGCTGGCCGACGGCATGCGGGTTATCGCGGCGGAGCTGAAGAACGGCCTTTTGTCGATCGACCTCGATCGGCCGGAGTCGGAACGGCTGGTACGGAAAATAAACATATCGGTGAAAGACTGATCTTTACCGATGGCTCTCATGCGGGATGGCCTATTGCCCAGGAAAGGGCGGCGTCCTCGCGCCAAGGAGGCTTGAAATGACCAGAACTGAAACTGTCACCATGACCAACGGCGAATTCGCTCATCTGGGCGAAGGCTCGGTCGCTTATCTGCGCAAGGTCTCGAGCGACGATCTGCTCGGCCGCTTCCCCAACATCGGCGAAATCGCGCCCGGCATGGAGCTGTGGGCCCTGTTTGCCGCAAACGGCCAGCCGATCCTGCTTTCCGACGCGCGTGACCGTGCACTGGCCGGCGCCATGGAAAACGACCTGACCACCGTCGCGATTCACTAAAGCGACCGGTTGCTGAAACGAAAAGGGCCGCTCGCGGCGGCCCTTGGCGAATTCATCCAAAATTGGCTTCAGGCGGCGTGCGAGGCCTGCGTGTCCGACAACAGCGCGTGGATCGCCGTGGCGTCGCGCGTCCCCCTGATCTTAGCCACCGTGTCGGCGTCGCGCAGCACCCGCGCGATGCGTGACAGCGCCTTGAGGTGATCGGCGCCAGCCCCTTCCGGCGCCAGCAGCAGAAACACCAGATCGACAGGCTGGTCATCCAGCGACTCGAAATCGACCGGCGTTTCCAGCCGGGCGAAGACACCGGCGATGCGCTTCACGCCGGCGAGCTTGCCATGCGGAATGGCGATGCCGTTGCCGACGCCGGTCGAACCCAGCCGCTCACGCTGCAGGATGGTGTCGAACACTTCCCTCTCCGGAATGCCCGAAATCCCCGCGGCCCGTTCGGACAGCAATTGCAGAAGCTGCTTCTTGGAGTTCGCCTTCAACGCCGGCAAAATCGCCGGAACGCTGATAAGATCGCTCAGATCCATGCTTGAAAATCCCTTGTTCGCCTGCCGTCACCAGTCCCCACCCCTCGTGCGGCTGGCTTTTATCCCTGTGCGACCTTGGTCGTGGACGGGTCGATCCAGCCGATGTTTCCGTCGGGCCGGCGATAGACGATATTGAGATGATCGGTTCCGGCGTTGCGGAAAACGAACACCGGACTGTCCTTGGTATCGAGCTCGATGACCGCCGAGGCCACCGACATGGTCTTCAGCGTCATGGTTGATTCGGCGACGATGGCTGGCGCGAAATCCTCCGGGATCTCCTCGTCGTCATCGGCGAGCGGCGCCATCACCGTATAGGCAATGTCGGTCAAATCGCCATTGCCATTGCCCGAATTGTGCGATTTGAGACGGCGCTTGTAGCGCCGAAGCCGGGTCTCCAGCCGATCGGCCGCGGCCTCGAAGGCGAGCGTCGGATCCTGGGCATCGCCCGTGGCCTGCAGCGAGGCGCCGGAATCCAGCCGGATCATGCAATCGGCCGAATAGCGTGAACCCGATTTGATGACGGTGACGTGTCCCGCAAAACCGCGATCGAAATATTTACCGATCGCTTCGCCGACACGATCGTTGATGCGTGTGCGGAACGCATCGCCGATATCCATGTGTTTTCCCGATATGCGCAGATTCATCTGAAAACTGACCTTCCTTGCTCAGGCTTCAAACTGGCCCGAGTTTATACTCGTGATCCGTGCGCACAAGCTTTGCGGCGTCACTCGCGCCGATTTAAATCCGAACTTTCCGGTTGATCACAAGCCGCCTTTTTGACCGTCCCGAGGTCATTGTCGTGACGGACCATCCGCTAGCGGGCATCGGGCCCGTCTCATGCGGGCGGGCTTCTAGCCACTTCCCCGCGGCTTGTCAATGAAGCTCGAAAGCTGTGGAAAATCGGGAATTCTTTGTTTGATGCAATTCCCAAGGGAAAACGCTATGCGTTTTTCCCGGGAAAACCGCTTCACACTTTTCCTGGAATTGCTTTAACGCCCCGCGCTGGCGAGCGCCCGCTTCTCGCGCCGGCGCTGCACGGAAGACGGAATATTCATGCCTTCCCGGTACTTGGCGACCGTGCGCCGGGCAATATCGACGCCGCTCTCCTTGAGCATGTCGACGATCGCGTCGTCCGAAAGCACATCGACGGGCTTCTCCTCGTCGATCAACTGCTTGATGCGGTCACGCACCGCTTCCGAGGAATGCGCGTCGCCGCCGCCCGACGCGGCGATCGAGGCGGTGAAGAAATAGCGCAGTTCGAACACGCCGCGCGGGGTCAGCATGTATTTGTTGGCGGTGACGCGGCTGACGGTCGATTCGTGCATGCCGATGGCGTCGGCCACCGTGCGCAAATTGAGCGGCTTCAGCTGGCGCACGCCATGAACCAGGAAGGCATCCTGCTGGCGCACGATTTCCGAGGCCACTTTGAGGATCGTCTTTGCCCGCTGGTCGAGGCTGCGCGTCAGCCAGTTGGCGTTTTGCAGGCACTCGGCCAGGAAATCCTTTTCCGCCTGGTTCTTCGCGTGCGGCGAGACCTGGGCGAAATAGATGTGGTCAACCAGCACGCGCGGCAGCGTTTCGGCATTGAGTTCGACGGTCCAACTGCCGTCATTGGCCGCGCGCACCTCGACATCGGCGACGATGGCGTCGCTGGCGCCGCCCGAAAATGCCATGCCCGGGCGCGGGTCGAGCGCCCGAATCTCGGCCAGCATGTCGAGCAGGTCCTCTTCGTCAACGCCGCAGATCCGCTTCAGCGCCTGGAAATCCCGCCGCGCCAGAAGCTCGAGATTGGCGACCAGGGCCTTCATCGCCGGGTCGAGACGGTCGCGCACCGCAAGCTGCAGCGACAGGCATTCGGCAAGGTCGCGGGCGAACAGGCCAGCCGGCTCGAAGGTCTGGCACACCGCCAGCACCTTGGCCACGCTCTCGGCATCAGTGCCCAGGCGCGCGGCAATCTCGGCGAGATCGGCCCTGACATAGCCTGTCTCGTCCAGGCCATCGGCGAGTTCTCCGGCAATCAGCCGCGCCGCCGGATCGGCGAAGGCGAGTGCGACCTGCTCGCCGACATGGTCGCGCAAGGTGATGGCGCCCGCCGCCATGTCGCCGGCGTCGAGCCCCTCGGACGAGGAGCCGCCGCCATTGCCGGAAGCCGATTTCCATTGCGCCGTCAGGTCGGGCCCGAGCCGCTCGCTGGTGCCGGGATCATCCGGAAACAGGTTTTCCAGCGACGTATCGAGTTTTTCCGAGATCGCCTCGGCGCTCCATCCCGCCTCGTTCTCGAACCAGTCGCCCTCGACAGCCGCTTGCGGCTCCGCATCGATCTTCTGCGCCTGGTCGCTCGCGGCGTCATCCTGCGGCTCGGCGCGTTCCAGAAGCGGGTTGCGCTCGATTTCCTCGTCGATGAAGTGCTCGAGTTCGACATGGGTGAACTGCAGCAGCCGAATCGACTGCATCAGCTGCGGCGTCATCACCAGCGACTGCGACTGTCGAAGCTGTAGTTTCGCCGCCAACGCCATGGTTCGGTTTCAAACGCCTCCTCTGCGCGTCCGGACTTACCGGAAATGAATTTCGCGACCGACCATAGAAACTGGCCCGGCTTTTGCTTGTCAAGGCAAAGCCTAGCAAAAGCCGCTTACCGGAGCGTTATCTCGGGGCAAAATCGCCGAAAATCAGGCCGTCACACGCAAAAAATCGTGTCAGGAAACAAATTTCACGCCCAAGGCAATTCCAGGCCAAGTGTGCTGAGGGCCGCAATTGTGCGCGAAAAACGGGTCAGAGCGTAAAACCCTCGCCGAGGTAAAGCCGCCGCACATCCGGGTTTGCCACCACCTCGTCGGCGCGGCCATGGGTCAGCACCTGACCGGCATGGATGATGTAGGCGCGGTCGATCAGACCGAGCGTCTCACGCACATTGTGGTCGGTGATGAGGACACCGATGCCGCGTGCGGTCAGGTGACGCACCAGCTGCTGGATATCGGCGACAGCGATCGGATCGATGCCGGCAAAGGGCTCGTCGAGCAGCATGTAGGCCGGGCGCGTGGCCAACGCCCGCGCGATCTCCAGGCGCCGCCGC
Source organism: Mesorhizobium loti (assembly GCA_002356515.1). Classification (NCBI taxonomy): domain Bacteria; kingdom Pseudomonadati; phylum Pseudomonadota; class Alphaproteobacteria; order Hyphomicrobiales; family Phyllobacteriaceae; genus Mesorhizobium; species Mesorhizobium loti. The sequence continues at coordinate 3,032,996 of AP017605.1, forward strand.
TCGCCGCCGGAGAGCGACATGGATGGCGCCTTGCGCAGATGGCTGATGTGGAATTCCTCGAGCAGCTCATCGAGATTGCGCTCGCGCACCTTGCGGTCCTTTTCGACCACTTCGAGCACGGCGCGGATATTCTGCTCGACATTGAGGCCGCGGAAGATCGACGCCTCCTGCGGCAGATAGCCGATGCCGAGACGCGCGCGACGATACATCGGCATCGAGGTGACGTCGAAGCCGTCGATCTCGATCGTGCCTTCATCCACCGGTACCAGGCCGGTGACCATGTAGAAACAGGTCGTCTTGCCGGCGCCGTTGGGGCCGAGCAGACCGACGGCCTCGCCGGCACGCACGCCGAGCGTGACGCCACTGACCACCTTGCGGCCCTTGTAGCTCTTGGTCAGGCCCTTGGCGATCAAGGTTCCCTTGAACTTCGCCTTGTCGACGGTGATCGTGGCCGGAGCCGAAACCTTAGCCGCGGCTCGTCCCGGAAGACGCGCCGTCAGCGATGACAGGCTGGCCATCAGGGGTTCGTCGCTCCCGATTTCGGCGGCGGCGTGATCGACATCTGGACACGCTGCCCAGAGCACGGATCAACCTGGGCCAGCCCGCTTTTCATCTGGACGGTAAGCTTGCAGCCGACCAGGACGTTGTCGTTTTGCGACAGAACGACCTTTTTGCCCGAAAGCACCAGCACCTGGCTCTTCATGTCGAAGCTGCCTTGATCGCCGGTCGCGACCTGCTGATCCGACTTGATGTAGATCTTGTCGGATATCTCCAGATGGTCGATGTTGGCCGAGCCGGTCATCGCCGCGCCCGCGGCTTCCGTGCCCTTGGCCGCGGCATTGGGATCCTTGATATAATAGACCATCATCTTGCCGGCCTTCATCAGCGTCGGCCCCTGGACGACGGTGACATTGCCGGTGAAGATGGCGACATTTTCGGCCTGCCGGACTTCCAGCTTGTCGCTTTCGATCTGGATCGGCTTGTCGCCGGACAGTTTGAGGCCTGATACCTGACTGGTGGCGCTGGACTGCGCCAGCGACGGCACAAGGCCCAGCAGGAGCAACGCCGAAGTTGCGGCTGCAAGCCGTGTCGAACTATTGAGCCACATTCGCTTCTTCGCCCTTTGCCTCAGCCGCCTTCGCACTGGCGGGATCGATGTTGACGCGCACCCTGTTCTCGAACACCAGGACCTTGCCATTGTCCTGGACCGACAGGGAATTCGCTGTGATCTGTGACCCGCCACTGCTGACGTCGACGGGATCATCCGTCTTCATAGTGCCTTTGCCCATGTCGAGGAAGACCGATTTGAACTTGGCTCGCATGCCGTCGGTCGTGGTGATCGTGACGTCGCTGGTCATTTTCATCGTATTGCCGTCGCGATCGTAGGTACCGCGCGAGGCTTTGATCGCGGCGACATTGTCCGGACCGACCGGCACCTTGGCGTCTATGCCTTCGAGCTCGATGATGCCTTGCGTGTTGACATCCTGTATCGCCCGCAGGGCCGTCATCGAATAGGGCTGCTTCTGCTTGGTGAAACCGTTGAGCTTGGGATTGGCCATCACCAGCTTGCCATTGGAAAAGGCGGTGCCTTCCGCCTGCACCGCGACGGAGACCGGTGCGGCGAGATAGGAATAGACCGGGAAGGCGACGGCGATCAGCGCAGCGGCCAGCGGCACAGCGAATTTGAGCACCCGCACGCGGCGCGAATGGCGTTGGGCGCGGTCGAATGCGTCGCCCCGCGTCCAGCCATCCGCCGGGGGAGCCAACTCCATTTCGGGGTTGGTCGGTTCATTCGATCGCGCTAACATGACTGCTTTCTTCAAAACCCCTGCCCGCCAGGGAGCACCGCCTATAGGTGGGGGGCCGGCGCCCTCAAGCAAGCACAAGCCCACGAAAACCGCAAAAATGTGACAACTGTTGTTGTACAAACGAAAACGAGGTCGGCACAACAGCCGCCACTTCATAGCAGAAATGGACGCGCTTGCGCCGTTTTTTCATCACTGCCGTTGCTCCCCCTTACCTTGTGTCCCTTGCGCAGGCCAGTCACAAAACTGACAGCGCCAGGATCGCGGCGGGCGGATTGCCGCGCCATAGGCAAGACGGAACTGCTTCCCGATGAGGACATCATGGTCTAAAAGCGTCTCTTCCCGCCGACTGTGAGGCTGACCATGGCATTGAGAGCCGACGACCTGATCGACCGCCGCCGTTTGCGGCGCAAGCTGACATTCTGGCGTGTTGCGGCCATCGGCATCGTGGCACTCGGGGTGATTGCGCTGTCGGCCTGGTTCTATCGTGACGATCTCGGCGGCTCGGCTGTCGACCATATCGCCAAGGTCAGGATCGAAGGCACGATCACCGAGGACGAGGAACTCATCAAGCGGCTGGAGGACATCCGCAAGTCGTCGAAGGTGAAAGGCGTGATCCTTGCGATCGATTCTCCCGGCGGCACCACTGTCGGCGGTGAATCGATCTACGAGGAGGTGCGCAAGGTGGCCGCCGACAAGCCTGTCGTGGCCGAGGTCGGCACGCTCGCCGCATCGGCGGGCTATATGATCGCAAGTGCCGCCGACCACATCGTCGCCCGCAAGACCTCGATCGTCGGCTCGATCGGCGTGCTGATCCAGTATCCTGACGTCAGCGGCCTGATGGACAAGCTCGGCATCAAGCTGGAGGAGGTGAAATCCTCGCCGCTCAAGGCCTCGCCGTCTCCCTTCAAACCGACCAATGACGACGAGCGCGCCATGGTCCGCAAGCTTATCCTCGACAGCTACGACTGGTTTGTCGGCATCGTCGCCGAACGCCGCAAGATGACCCACGAACAGGCACTGGCGCTCGCCGACGGGTCGATCTTCACCGGCCGCCAGGGTGTCGCCAACGGGTTGATCGACGCCGTCGGCGGCGAGACCGAGGCGGTCGACTGGCTGGCGACCAAGGGGGTCGACGCCAAGCTCAAGGTGGTCGAATGGAAGGATACGGACCGGCGCGGCAGCTTCCTGTGGTCAAAAGCGATGGTGAAAATGGCCGGCAGTGCACTCGGCCTGCCGGACTCCAGCAGCGATGTCATCCACGAACTTGGCGCCGACCGCTTGTTTCTTGACGGCCTCGTTTCCGTCTGGCACCCTTGAGCGCGGTTTGGGATAGCTGAAAAAGCCAATAAAATCATCCTCATAATTTTGACCGAACTGCTTTCACGGGGACCCGTCTAATGATCAAGTCCGAACTTGTGCAGATTATTGCCACGCGCAATCCGCATCTTTTCCTGCGCGACGTCGAAAACATTGTCGGCGCGATCTTCGACGAGATCACCGACGCCCTTGCCGAAGGCAACCGGGTCGAGCTGCGCGGTTTCGGTGCTTTTTCGGTGAAAAATCGCCCTGCCCGCACCGGCCGCAACCCGCGCACCGGCGAATCCGTCGAGGTCGAGGAGAAATGGGTGCCGTTCTTCAAGACTGGCAAGGAACTGCGCGAAAGGCTGAACGGCGGCAAGTAGGCGCGGCTTCAGCGCCGGCTTCCGACGGAAAACACAATGCTCAATCGTTTCATGCTCATCGTGGTCTTCGTGCCCCTGGCGATCATCCTGATTGCCTTGGCCGTCGCCAACCGCGAACTCGTCGCCTTCACGCTGGACCCGTTCAACCCCGGCAATCCGAAGCTGACGCTCACCTTGCCGCTGTTCATTTTCCTGTTCCTGGCGCTTGCCATCGGCATGATCGTCGGCAGCCTGGCGACCTGGGTCAAGCAGGGCCGCTACCGCAAGCTGGCGCGCCAGCGCGGCGTCGAGGCGGAAAACCTGCGCCAGGCGGTCGGCCGCGCGCCGTCAGCACCCCAGGGATCAGCCCAAGGGTCGGCCCAAGGATCGGCATTGCCGAAGCCGACCAGTTGAGCCGCCGGCCGGCGGCTTTCGTTCCACGGAGCCTTTCATGCTGACCATTTCGGCTGCCGAGGTCGATCATGCGCTGACCTTTCCCGGACTGGTCGAGACACTGCGCGCCGCCTTTCGCGACGGCGCGGTTCAGCCGGTAAGACACCATCACCCCGTGGAGCGGCCGGATGGCGCGGCTTCGACTTTGCTGCTGATGCCAGCCTGGACCGATTTCAACGCCGCCGGCACCTCGGCCGGTGGTCATATCGGCGTCAAGATCGTCACCGTCTCGCCCGACAACAACGCCATCGGCAAGCCGGCGGTGATGGGGCTCTATCTCCTGCTCGATGGTGCCACCGGCGAACCGGAAGCCCTGATCGACGGCCAGCGCCTGACCCAGTGGCGCACGGCCTGCGCCTCGGCGCTGGCGGCTTCCTATCTGGCACGCGAGGACGCCTCCAGGCTGCTGGTGATCGGCGCCGGCGCGCTGTCACCCTTTCTCGCCAAGGCGCATTCGGCCGTGCGGCCGATCAAGACCATCCGCATCTGGAACCGGACATTGGCCAATGCCGAGAAGGTCGCGACCGACCTGCGCGCCGATGGCTTCGCCGCAAGTGCTGCAAGTGATCTCGATGCCGAACTTGGCGAGGCCGACATCATCTCCTCGGCAACGATCGCCACCAAGCCGCTGATCAAGGGCGCGCTGCTGAAGCCAGGCGCCCATGTCGACATGGTTGGTGGTTTCACGCCGACCATGCGTGAAAGTGACGACGATGCGATCCGGCGCGCCCGCGTCTATGTCGACACCCGCGCCGGCGCCACCAAGGAGGCCGGCGACATCGTCATCCCGCTTGCGTCGGGCCTGCTGAAGCCAGACGCCATCGTCGCCGACCTGCACGAACTGGCGCGCGGCGAGAAACAGGGCCGCCAAAGTTCCACCGAGATCACGCTGTTCAAATCGGTCGGCGCAGCACTCGAGGACCTTGCCGCCGGCATTGCCGTTTACAACGCGCTGAAGGCCTAGCTCTCGGTTACAGCCATTTTGGCGCCCATCGCCTCGGCGATCAGGGCGAAATCGGCCGCGCTGACCGGAAACAGGCCAAAGCGAAGCTGATAGCCCCAGTTCGACTTGCCGGCGGTGAAGTCCAGCCGGTCGAGCAGCGGCTTGATCGGAGCTTCTGCTGCCGCCATCCACTCGACGTCTCGGCGGAACGGCGTGAAGCCGCCGCCCATCTCGCCTTGATAGGGCTCGCCTTCCCGCACCGTGCCGATTGCCGTGAAAGCCTGCAGGCCGTCCTTTTCGCCCAAAATTGTGGTCGGCGAATAATAGGCGATGCCATCACCGGGCTTGACGCGGCGCAGCGGCGCCGCCTTGCCGTGATTGACCTGCATGAAGCCGTCCTTCCGGCCGCGCCGCACATGTTGCGCCGACGCCACGGCGATCCAATACGCGCTCATTTCTGTTCCCCATTCGCCTGTTGCCCGTCCGACAGCCAGTAGACACGCAGCCTGTGATTGTCTGGATCGAGCGCAACGAAGGTGCGGCCGAAATCCAGGTCGGTCGGCGTCTGTAGGATCTTCAAGCCACGCCCTGCCCAGTCGGCATGGGTGGCGTCGACCGCCTCGGGCGCCTCCAGCGCAAAGACGATCTCGCCGCCGCCACCGGCCGCGCTCGCGGCCGGCTCCACCGTATGCCGCGACCACAGGCCGAGCTTGAAGCCGTTGTCGAGCACGAACAGCACGAAGGTCGGCGCGCTTTCGACCGGCTCGCGCCCCAGCAGCGCGCTGTAGAAGGCGCCGCTCTCCAGCGGCTGGTCGACATAGAGGATGACGAAATTCGGCGTGGTCATGATCGGCTCTCCAAGGGGTCAGCGTTTTGACGCCCGTGACATAGGAAAGGATACTGTCAGATTCTGGCAGCAGCCATCATGACCCACGCGGCTTGTCGAGCGTCGCCCGCCATTCCTTGAGCAACACCTGGCGGCGTCTGGGATAGCGCGTATCGATAGGATTGAGGCCGGATATGCGGTCGGCGCGAAAATGCCGGAAATCCTGCCGCATCTCGCACCACGCCACAACCACCCGCACCTTGTCGAAGAAGCCGAGCGCGAACGGCCAGACGACGCGTTGCGAAGCAGCACCCCCGGCATCGCGGTAGAGAAAACCGAGCTTACGTTCGTTGCGGATGGCCTGCCGCACGACGCCGAGGTCTATGCCTTCAACGGCCGCCATCGGAGGCCCAACCAGCAGCGTCGAAGCATCGAGATCCTCGCGCAGATCGTCCGGCAGCACGGCCGCGATCTTGGCCAGCGCATTACCGGCAGCGGCTGAAAGCCGCTGGTCCGGCTGCTTGGCGACCCAGCGCGATCCCAACACGATGGCCTCGATCTCCTCGTCGCTGAACATCAGCGGCGGCAGCATGAAGCCGGGTTTCAGCACATAGCCCAGCCCCGCCTCGCCTTCGATCGGCGCGCCTTGCCCCTGCAGCGTGGCGATGTCGCGGTAGAGCGTGCGGATCGAAATCCCGAGTTCATCGGCCAGCGCCTGTCCGCTCACCGGCCGGCGATGCCGGCGCAGGCACTGGATGAGGTCGAGCAGACGTTCGGAACGGGACATGATTCTCGGGACTTGGGACCAGGGCCACGATAGAACCGCATGGACGCGGCAGGAAGCCAGGATGGTTTCCCATCCAGCCACGCCGCCGCGCCACTTCGCTCGAAGGTCAAAGCCGAAACACCTTGACCTCGTTGCCGCGCTCCAACGCCTTGTTGGCGATAAACATCTCCGCTTTCGACTGTTCGGCATCGCGATCGGCGAGAACCCGCAGCATCGCTTCCAGCCGCCGCAGCGCGATCGCCTTGTTGCGGTGCTGCGAGCGCTCGTTGCGCGCCGTCACCACTATGCCGGTCGGCAGGTGGACGGCCCGCACGGCGCTGTCGGTGGTGTTCTGATGCTGTCCGCCAGGGCCACCGGCCCGCAAGGTTTCGAAACGGACATCGGACGGTGCGATCGAAACGGCGACGGCATCCGACAGATCCACGACCTGCACACCGACGAACCAGTTCTGTCGCTTGTGGCCTGCGCGCACCGGGCTCTTGAAGACGAACTTGATGGTGCCGCAATATTCCTGCGCGAGCGCTTCGGCGTTGCGGCCCTCGAGACTGAGCACGGCGGATTTGGCGCCATGCCGGTCCGGCCTGTGACCAAACGAGACCTCGACGGTGCAGCCGAGCCGAACGGCTTCCTTCTCGATGATACCGACCAGAGCCATCAAGGCGATGCGGCATTCCACCGGTCCGTTGCCCGAGGTGACGAGCATGTCAATCGCGGCCATGGTTCGCCCTCCTTGCCATACGGTCGCGCGACGGCTTCTTGCGTGTCCGGTCGGGCGGGCCTTCCATCGCCTTCTTGTAGGTCACCAGCGGTTTCATCGCCGCAAGCGTCACGACCAGGCCGGCATCGGCAAGGTCTTGCACCACCTGTCCGGCATCCTTGTAGGCGGACGCCGCTTCCTCGATGACGAGGTTGCGGTCGTCGCAGATCAATTGCCCACCCCATGCATTTCTCAGCAAGGCGTCGCGCTCCGACCTGTTGCGCCCGGCACGGCCATGCATGGTGGCACGGTCGTATTTGCGGCCGGCGCCGTGCGAAATGCCGCCCAGCGATGGACCCGTCCCATCGAGCGCCCGCACGACATAGCTCAGGCTGGCGCGCGAACCGGCGATCGGTGCGACATCGCCCGCCCGCACCGCGGCCGAGCCCTTGTGATGGACGAAACCATCGGCCCGGTCGCGCACAAGGTTATGCGGCACATCTGCCACCAGCCGGACTTCGCTGCGCAAGGCGCTTGCCGCGCGCTCGGCGATCAGCCGGCGGTTGAGCGACGCCCAGGTGACGCAAAGGTCATGTTGGCGACACCAGCTCCTGCCTTTCGCAGACTCCGGATCGAGCCCGGCCGTGACCGCGGACTGGAGGTCGAGCATCTGCCCGAAGACAAAGGCACCAAGTCCGCGCGAGCCGGAATGCACCAGCAGATAGAGCTTCTGGCGATCGAACAGGCTTTCGCCGGCCACATCGGTCTGGTCGACCGCCTGCAGCTCGCAGAAATGGTTGCCGCCGCCGATCGTGCCCAGTGCATCCGGATAAAGATCCGTCGGCAAATCCGAGGCAGCGAGCGCCGCATGCGGATCGATGTCTTCCGCTTCGATCCGGCGCAGGCATTCGACGGCTTTGTCGATCCTGAGCTTGCGCAATGGCAGATCGAGCTCGAACAACGACATGCCGCAGCCAATGTCGTTGCCGATCAGCTGTGGATGCAGACGCTGCGACAACACGGCAATGCCGGTCGGGCCATATTTGCCCGGATGCAGGTCTGGAAAGGCCGCAACCGAGGTGACGCCGGGCAAGGCCGCGACATTGCGAAGCTGCTGGAGCGCCGCGCCCTCGATCCATGTCTGCGGCGAAAAACAATGCTGGATGTGCGCAGCAGGCGCAGCGCACGACGAAGAGGGGCCGAGGCCCCCGATAAAATTGCCCATGACAAGAACACTTCTGGATAAAGGTCACAAACCGGACGCCGTCAGGCATCCGTTCGACCGGCGGCAGGCAGCAAAATGCTGGCTTACGCCGGAACCCTCGAGGGGTGCGCGGTGAAGATGCTCGTCATCTTTCGCTCCCATTCCAGAAACAACAATGCGGCCCTCATAAACCAAGCGCGCGAAAAAACAAGCGCGATGCCGCAACACCGCCGCACCACTTCCAAGGCGAAGGCTTCCAGTTGCACCAATCGAGCTGCGAGCCATCGCTTGTTGCACCGCCGCTGTCCTCATGCCAAAAGCGGCACGCCGCTCGGAGATGCTCCTGCTTGAAGTCTTTTCGCGACAAACGCCGCGACAGCCGCCCGCCCGCGAAAGGCGGAACCGGAGAGGTGCGTCCGCACGAGCCGCGTGGCCGGCCGGACACCAGGCCGCGCGAACCGCGTGACGTGAAACCGGATAGCCAGCCCGCACCGAAATCCGCGCCGCGCATCCTTGCCCGCCGCGACGGCGCCCTTCCCGCTGAACAGCTTCCGGTAATCCTCGAAGTAGCACCCAACGCTGATTACGCGCTGCTCGACAGTGGCGCCGGCCAGAAACTCGAACAATACGGCCCCTATCGCATCGTGCGGCCCGAGGGCCAGGCGATCTGGCAGAAAGCCTTGCCAGCAAAGGATTGGGAGCGTGCCGACGCCATCTTCACCGGCGACACCGACGAGGAAGGCATCGGCCGCTGGCGTTTCCCGAAGACGCCGCTCGGTGAGACCTGGCCGATGAAGCATGACGGCATCGATTATCTCGGTCGTTTCACCTCGTTTCGCCATGTCGGTGTCTTTCCCGAGCAGGCCTCGCACTGGGATCATATGGCCGGCCTGATCGCGGCGGCGAAGCGGCCGGTCAAGGTGCTCAACCTGTTCGGCTATACCGGCCTCGCCTCGCTGGTGGCTGCCCGCGCCGGCGCCGAGGTCACCCATGTCGATGCCTCGAAGAAGGCGATCGGCTGGGCGCGTGAAAACCAGGAGATGGCAGGGCTGGGCAGCAAGCCGATCCGTTGGATCGTCGACGATGCCGTGAAATTCGCCGAGCGCGAGGAACGCCGCGGCAGCCGCTACGACATCATCCTGTTCGACCCGCCGGCCTATGGCCGCGGCCCCAAGGGCGAGGTCTGGCAATTGTTCGAGGATCTGCCTGATCTGACCGATCTTTGCCGCGCGATCCTGACGCCGAAACCGCTTGCCGTGGTGCTCACCGCCTATTCGATCCGCGCCTCCTTCTTCGCCATCCATGCCTTAATGCGCGACACCTTTGCCGGCATGGGCGGCAGGGTTGAATCGGGCGAGTTGATCATCCGTGAAAAGTCCGCCGGCAGGGCGCTTTCGACCTCATTGTTTTCGCGCTGGGTGGCCTGAATGCCCGGGAGTCCTAAATGAACGAACGGCATGTCGGCGCACCCGGCCAGGTGAAGGAAGTCACCAGCCTCGCCAATCCGCTGATCAAGGACATCAAGGCGCTCGCCTTGAAGAAATTCCGCGACCAGCAAAACGCCTTCATGGCCGAGGGTCTGAAGCTGGTCATCGATGCGCTCGACTTGGGCTGGCAGATCAGAACGCTTGTGTTCGCCAAGGCCGGACGTGGCAATGCCGCGGTGGAAAAGGTCGCGGCGCGCACGGTTGCCGCCGGCGGCACGGTGCTCGAAGTCTCGGAGAAAGTGCTTGTCGCCATCACCCGCCGCGACAATCCGCAAATGGTGGTCGGCGTCTTCTCGCAAAAATTCCTGGCCCTCAGGGATATCCGCGCCGACAATGGCGATGTCTGGGTGGCGCTCGACCGGGTGCGCGACCCCGGCAATCTCGGCACCGTCATCCGCACCGTCGATGCCGTCGGCGCCAAGGGCGTCATCCTGGTCGGCGACACCACCGATCCGTTTTCCGTCGAGACGGTGCGCGCCACAATGGGTTCGATTTTCGCCGTACCGGTGGCCAAGGCAACGACCGAAGCTTTCCTTGCCTGGCGCGGCGGCTTTTCAGGCCTGGTTGCCGGCACGCATCTGAAAGGTGCGGTCGACTATCGCTCGGTCGATTTTTCCCGCGGACCGGTGCTGCTGATGATGGGCAATGAGCAGCAGGGCCTCCCCGAAACCCTGGCGGCGAGTTGCGACAGGCTGCTCCGGATTCCGCAAGCAGGCCGCGCCGATTCACTCAATCTCGCCGTCGCCACCGGCATCATGCTGTTCGAGATCCGCCGCGGCGCGCTGAAGCTCGAACCAATCGCCGACCCGCAATGAAGGTTGCCCGCCCGTGAGATCATGGTCCCCCTACGCGCTGCTCGTCGTCGCGGCTATCGCGCTCGATCAGTGGATAAAGCATCTGGTCGAGACCGGCCTGCCCTTCCAGGAAAAGCTCGATCTGGTGCCCTTCCTGGCGCTGTTTCGCACCTACAACAACGGCATCGCCTTCTCGATGTTCTCCTCCTTCGGCGACACCGGCCTGGTGGTCATAGCCGTGCTGGTCGTCGCTTTCGTGCTCTACCTCGCCACCCGCACGCCATCAGGCCATGTCATCGCCCGCACCGGCTTTGCCCTGATCATCGGCGGCGCGTTGGGCAATCTGATCGACCGCGCCGTCTATGGCCACGTCATCGACTACATCCTGTTCCACACGCCGGTCTGGTCCTTTGCCGTCTTCAACCTCGCCGACGCCTTCATTTCCGTGGGCGCGGCGCTGGTCGTCTACGACGAACTCATCGGCTGGCGGCGCGAGCCCAAGTCTTCGAACGCCGAGTCTTCAAACGCCAAACCTTCCAAAGATTGACCCCGCGCGGCCATCGCCGCACAGTTCCAGGACGCCAAGCAAAGCTCGCGGAGAAAAAGATGCCCGAAACCTTCAAAGCCATCCTCGTCTCGCGCGACGCCGACAAGAAACAATCGGTCGCCGTGACCGACCTCACCGAAGCCGACCTGATGGAGGGCGACGTCACGGTCGCTGTCGAGGCGACGACTGTGAACTACAAGGATGGATTGGCCATTACCGGCAAGGCGCCGGTGGTCCGCCGCTGGCCGCTGGTGCCCGGCATCGACTTCGCCGGCACAGTCATCTCGTCCTCCAATCCCGACTGGCGTAAGGGGGACAAGGTCATCCTCAATGGCTGGGGCGTCGGCGAGACGCATTTCGGCGCCTATGCCGGGCGTGCCCGCGTCAAGGGCGACTGGCTGGTGCCGCTGCCGGAAGGCATCAGTGCGCATGACGCGATGGCGGTCGGCACAGCCGGCTACACCGCCATGCTCTGCGTCATGGCGTTGGAGCGGCACGGCATCCTGCCCGACCGGGGCCCGGTTGTGGTGACGGGTGCTGCTGGCGGCGTCGGTTCGGTCGCGGTCTCCATCCTGTCCAGCCTCGGTTACCATGTCGTAGCGTCGACCGGGCGCAATGCCGAAAGCCCCTATCTGATCAACCTGGGCGCCGCCGAGGTGATCTCGCGCGACGAACTCAGCCAACCCGCCAAGCCGCTGGCCAAGGAACGCTGGGCCGGCGGCATCGATTCGGTCGGCAGCCACACGCTGGCCAATGTGCTGTCGATGACCTCCTATGGCGGCGCGGTCGCGGCCTGCGGCCTGGCCGGCGGCATGGATCTGCCGTCAAGCGTCGCCCCCTTCATCCTGCGCGGCGTCTCGCTGCTCGGCATCGATTCGGTGATGGCGCCGAAGGCCGTGCGCCTGGAGGCCTGGCGGCGCATCGGCTCCGATCTCGACCTGGAGAAGCTCGCCAGCCTGTCTAGGACCATCGGCTTCGACGGCATCATCGATGCCGCGCGCGACATCGTCGACGGCAAGATCCGCGGACGCGTCGTCGTTGATATGTAGACCCGCCTGGCCGGTCGCAGGCAGCGGACGGAATTGCCAGATCCGGTGGCAAATCCGCCGCTACCGGGGCAAAAACGCCCTATCCGCTAAAATTCGAACGATCCGCCGCAATTTTCCATAATCTCTGTCTGGCAAGGGTTTCGCATGATCGCGGAATCCGACAGCCAGCAGGCAAACAAAGGCGACGATGTCGATGCGGTTCCGGCGCCGGCGCGGCGGTTTATCGCTGCGCCGCCGCTGGTGCCCGAGCAGCAATTGGCCAGGCAGGAAAGCCTGCCGCTGCTCACCTTCGTTGCCATCATGATCCTGGCAGGCCTCGCGCATCTGACCGGGGCGCCGATCTTCATCAGCCTCGCCTTGCTGGCAACCGGCCTCGCCGGCCTTGGCCTGCATCTGCATGCCAGGCGCAGCGCCCACCGGACCGTGGTGCTGCTGGACGAGACAACCGCCCGCAGCCGCGCCGAGATCGAGACGTTGGCCGACCGCATGTGGGAAATGCAGGAAAGCGAGGAGCGCTTTCGCGGTCTCATCGACGCGCTTGGCGATCTCGTCATCCATCGCGACCGCGACGGCTACATCGTCTATGCCAACAAGGTGTTCGCCGATCTGGTCGAAACCGATCAGCGCGATCTTGCCGGCAAGACCCTGGCCGAACTCGGTGTCGAAGTCGGCATCGTGCCCGATGCCGCCTTTTCCGACCATGAGTGCCTGAGTTCCACCGACGTTGCCATCCGCACGCCGAGCGGCCCGCGCTGGTTCTCGTGGATCGAACTGTCAGTGCGCGACAAGGAGAGCGGAGCGGTTTCGCATCGCGCCATCGCCCGCGACATCACCGCCCGCAAGCGCGCCGAATCCTCGCTGATCACCGCGCGCGAGCGGGCCGAATACGCAAGCCAGGCCAAATCGCGCTTTCTCGCCACGGTCAGCCATGAAATCCGCACGCCGATGAACGGCATCATGGGCATGGCCAGGCTCTTGGCCGACACCAGCCTGTCGCCGGAACAGCAGACCTATGTCGGCGCCATCTCGACCTCGGCCAGCGCCTTGCTCGCCCTGATCGAGGACCTGCTCGACTATTCCAAGATCGAGGCCGGTCGCTTCGATCCGGAGCCGCAGCCAATGTCGGTGCGTGAGATCGCCGACAACATCATCGAATTGCTCGCCGCGCGCGCCTTCGCCAAGGGTATCGGCCTCGGCTGCCACGTCGAACCGGATGTACCGCAATTGATCACCGCCGATCCGGGCCGCGTCAGGCAGGTGTTGCTCAACCTGATCGGCAACGCCATCAAGTTCACCGACAGCGGCGGCGTGCTGGTCAGCGTCGCGCGCGCCCGCACCGAGACCAGCGACCGCATCTGCTTCACCATCACCGACACCGGCCCGGGCCTGCGCGAGGAGGACATGGAGCGCATCTTCGAGGAGTTCGAGCAGGCCGACGGCACCTCCACGCGCACGCATGGCGGGGCGGGGCTGGGACTTGCCATCTCCAAGCGCCTGGTGGCTGCCATGGGCGGCACGATTTCGGTCTCCAGCCGGCTTGGCCAGGGATCGGAATTCGTCTTCGAAATCCCGGCCACGGAGGCCACTGGGGCGCCGCAGGGCCAGCAGAACGTGCTCGCCGGCAGGCGCGCGGTGATCCTGTCCAGGAACGCCATCGAGGCCGACGCCATCGCCCGCACCATCCGCGCCAATGGCGGCACCGCCGGTATCGCCACCACCGTGGCGCAGGCCGTACCCTTGGCAGAGGGCTGCGACGTTCTTCTGGTCGACGCGGCCATCGAGGAGAGCGACGGGAGAGTGCTCAAGCGGTTGCGCCAAAGCGGCTTTTCCGACTGCGAAGCCATCACGCTGATCGCGCCGACCGACCGCGGCATGCTTGGCGAGTTCCGCGCCAGCGGCTACGCGACCTTCCTGGCCCGACCGGTGCGCGGTGGAACACTTTTGCGTGTCCTTTTGACCAGCCATGCACCGGCCCTTACCCAGCCGCAGCCGGAAAAGGGCCGCACCCCGGCGCTTCGCGCCTCAAGTGGCCGCCAGCAGGGCCTGTCCGTGCTGATCGCCGAGGACAACGACATCAATGCCATGCTGGCCCGCGCCACGCTGTTGAAGGCGGGGCACCGCGTCAAGGTTGTCGGCAATGGCAAGGCCGCCGTCGAGGCCGTCACCAGTGCCGGGCACAAGCACCGCTTCGACGTGGTACTGATGGACCTGCATATGCCGGTCATGGACGGTCTGGACGCCATTGCCGCGATCCGCCGCCATGAAGAGGAAACATCGGCGCCGCCCGTGCCGATCATGGTGCTGTCGGCCGACAGCCAGGAAAAGACCCGTCATGCGGTGCTCGCCCATGGCGCCAGCGGCTTCGTCACCAAGCCGCTCGACCCCGATGCACTGGTCAATGCCGTCGAGGGCCAGGTCGCCGCTTGATCCGCTTTTTTCCAACCGCGCGCTGATGCATGTCACCCAAAAGTGACCGCCATTTTGCAAGGGTGACATGCGTGGAAACAGGGACCTTGAGCGCTCCAAATGGGTTCGCGCAGACGAGACATGCCTCGGCTCTCCTCACCGAACGTAGCCGGTTGACCGTTTTCGCCAGCCGACGAAGTATTGCCCGCAACGCCGTATCACGGTACTGTCACAATCCTGTTGCACCTACACCGTATCCCCGTGCCAAGAGGGATGGCTCGAAGGAGAATCACTCGTGCATACAGTTATGCCGGAATGTGACACTCGGCCGAACGCCAGCAGCGCCTTGCTTGCCGGGCGTAATGTCGATTCCGTCATAAAAGGCGCAGCACTCGGCCGTATCGGCAATCTCGAAGTGCGGCTCGCACGCAACGAGGCCGAGATCGCGGCCGCGCAGGAAGTGCGTTACCGGGTATTTTACGACGAGCTTGGCGCCCGCAAGGACCTGTTCCAGGCGCAGGACCGTCGCGACGCCGACCGCTTCGATCCGCTCTGCGACCATCTTCTGGTCCTGGATACGACGCTTTCCGGCCCCGAACATCGCCGTATCGTCGGTACCTATCGCCTGCTGCGGCAAGAAATCGCGGCCACCGCCGGCGGCTTCTATTCCGAAGGCGAGTTCGAGCTGACCAAGCTCATCGCCCGTCATCCCGGCCAGCGCTTTCTCGAACTCGGCCGCTCCTGCGTTTTGCCGCAATACCGCTCGAAGCGCACCATCGAGGCGCTGTGGCAAGGCATCTGGGCCTACATCAATCACTACGAAATCGGCGTGATGACCGGCTGCGCGTCCTTCCATGGCACCGTGCCGGCCGCTCACGCGGAGGCGCTCACCTATCTCGCCCATCACTGCCGCACCAACTCCGCCTGGGACGTGCGCGCGGTTTCCGATCGGTACTGCTCCATGGATCTGATGCCGATCGAGGCAGTCAATGCCAAAGCGGCGATCGCGGCAATGCCGCCTCTGGTCAAGGGCTATCTGAGGGTCGGCGCCCGCATCGGCGACGGCTGCGTCATCGACCGCGAATTCTCTACGGTCGATGTGTTCGTGGTGATGCCGGTCAAGGAAATCGGTGCCCGCTACGTCAACTACTATGGCGGGGAAGCGCAGCGTTTCGCGGCGTGAAGGCAGTAGGCAGTAGGCAGTAGGCAGTAGGCAGTAGGCAGTAGTGAAGACGGTGCGATTCGTGCTTTTTGCCTACTGACTGATCCCTACCCACTAATCCCTCTCTCACGGAATATCTTCCGGCCTTCGTCCCGGCCGGCTCTTGTAGGACGGAAACGACCAGCCGAAACGCAGCGCGCCGCCGCGCACGGCGAGCGCCACACCGAAGCCGGCCAACCCCGAGATGATCTGCGGCAATCCGGCGACGTCGCCCAGTGTGAAGATCGCGGCGCCGGCCAGGGCGGCCGTCACGTAGATTTCCGGTCTCAGCAGCACCGATGGCTCGCCGGCCAGCAGATCGCGCAATATGCCGCCGAAAGTCGCGGTCAGCATGCCGGTGATGATCGAAACCACCGGCGAACCGGTGATTGCCAAGCCCTTTGCCGCGCCCATCACCGAAAAGGCGGCCAGCCCGATGGCGTCGAGCCACAGCAGCAGTTTGTAGCGGGATTCGACGCGATGCGCGGTGAAGAAGACCAGGACCGCCACCACGGCGCAGATCAGCACATAGTCGCGGTTTCCCACCCAGAAGACCGGCACATTGAGGATGAGGTCGCGAAACGTGCCGCCGCCAATGCCGGTGACGCTGGCCAGGAACAGGAACCCGATAATGTCGAGTTGCTTGCGCGACGCAGCCAACGCCCCGGTCGCCGCAAAAACGGCGACGCCGGCATAGTCGAGAAGGGCGATGGGATGCATGGAAGGCCAGGGCAGTAAGGGAGTAGGGCAGTATGTTTAACACGAAGCGGGAGAGTTGGGACGACCCCTATTCTCCCACTGCCCTACTGCCCAATCCCTAACTACGCATCCCTCTCCGCCTCGTCATTCACCGGCCCCGGCTCGACCGGCGCCTCGGCGGCGACTTTCGGGCCGCCCTTGGCGACGCCGACCATAGCCGGACGCAGCACCCGCTCGCCGATCGAATAGCCCGGCTGCACGACCTGGACCACGGTGTTGGCCGGGACATCGGGATTGGGCACTTCGAACATCGCCTGGTGGAAATTGGGATCGAACTTCTCGCCTTCGGGAGTAAGCTTCTTGACCCCGTGCCGTTCCAGCGCCGAAAGCATGGCGCGCTCGGTCAGGTCGACGCCTTCGATCAGCGCCTTGAAGCCGGCGTCGCCCGACGCCTTGGCCTCGGCGGGTATGGCGTCCAGCGCGCGGCGCAGATTGTCCGACACTGACAGCATGTCGCGGGCGAAATTCGCAACCGCGTAGGTGCGCGCGTCGTGCACGTCGCGCGCGGTGCGGCGGCGCAGGTTCTCCATCTCGGCCGCGACGCGCAGCGCGCGGTCCTTCAGCTCTTCATTTTCCTTCAGCAGCCGCACAAGCGCTTCATAGTCGCCGTCAATGCTGCCTTCCGTGCGCTCGGCATTGGCCTCGGCCGCCTCGGCTTCGCTGGGCGCGCGTTCGTCTTTTGCCTGGTCGCTCATCGCCGTTTCCCGTCATCTCGAATGGTATGGATTTTGTGCCCGATATCGAGGTTTGGCAGCCAAAAATCAAGGGGTAAGCGACCGTTTGGCCTTTGGCCCGACCTGAGCGGCGATCAACGGCGATATTTCGATTTTAATTCAAATTTTACCATGACTGCCGGCTTGGCTTGCCACAGAAGCGTGATGAGGGAACCATTCCCTTGCTGGAGGAGTTTCCGAGCCGACACAGGATTTTATAATGATGACCCGCGACAAGGCTGAAAAAGGAGAAAGGCTCGCCGCCGAAGTCAGGCGCCAGTTCGGTGCCGAGGCGATGACGCGCTTTCTGCGTACCTTGCCGGCTTTCCGTATCCAAGCCGATACTCACGACCGCTTCAGGCAATTGCTCGACCGCCTCGACCGGGTCGAGGACGAGGATACAGGCTGGCGGCGGCAATAATTCCCGTTGGGCGCTTACGCGACAATTACGCACAGTAATTCTGCGTGATGGTTGCCTTGCGGTGGCCACACGCCGCGCCTATGGTTCCTGATGAACATGATTTCCCCCGATGCGGCCGCCAACAGCAAGCGCGCCTGGCTGAAGATTCTGGCGCGCTACAAGAAGCCGGACCGGCGGCGCAGCGCCATCGAACTCGCCATCACCCTCATTCCGTTTGCCACGCTCTGGGCACTGTCCTCGGCGGCCTATGCCTATGGCCATTGGTGGGGGCTGATCCTGATCCTGCCGGCGGCCGGGTTCCTGGTGCGCATCTTCATGATCCAGCACGATTGCGGCCATGGCTCTTTCTTTGCCAATCGCTACGCCGACGACTGGATCGGCCGCGCGCTCGGCGTCCTGACGCTGACGCCCTACGATTGCTGGCGGCGCGCGCACGCGACGCATCACGCCAGCGCCGGCAATCTCGACGAGCGCGGCATGGGCGACATCAGGACGCTGACCGTTGCCGAATACCGGCAATTGTCCTGGCGCGGCCGCCTCGCCTATCGGCTCTATCGCCACCCGCTGGTGATGTTCGGGCTGGGGCCGATCTGGCTGTTCATCTTCTCGCAAAGGCTGCCCATCGGCATGATGCGCGGCGGCCTGACGCCCTGGGTGTCGTCGATGACCACCAACCTCGCCATCGCGCTTGCGGCAGCCATTCTCATCTGGGCCGTCGGCCCCGGTGCGTTCCTGGTTGTCCATCTGCCAATCGTCATTCTCGCGGGCTCGGCCGGCATCTGGCTGTTCTACGTCCAGCACCAGTTCGAGGAGACGGAATGGGCAAAGGATGACGACTGGGAGTTCCAGCATGCCGCCCTGCACGGCTCGTCCTATTACGACCTGCCGCCGGTGCTGAACTGGTTCACCGGCAATATCGGCGTCCACCACGTGCACCACCTCTCCGCCAAGGTGCCGGGCTACCGGCTGCAGGAGGTGCTGCGGGATTATCCGGAGCTGCGCGGTATCGGCCGCGTCACGCTGCTCGACAGCTTGCGCTGCGTCAAACTGGCATTGTGGGACGAGAACCGCCGCAAGCTGGTGTCGTTCCGCGAAGCACGGGCGGCGTTGTAGAAAGACTGCCGCGCCATGGCGCGGCAGCTTGCCACCGGATCAAGCCGCCTGGCGCTCGTCGCGCATCAGGATCTCGCCATGGCGGATCTCGGTGCCCAGCACCTTCAGGCATTCGCGGATGAAGTTGGACAGGCCAGGCCAGCCCTTGGCTGAAACGAGATTGCCGTCGACATGGGCACCGGTCGGGGCGACGTCGATGTAGATGCCGCCGGCCAGCGTCACTTCCGGCTCGCAATAGTGCAGCGCCGCCACTTCCCTGCCCCGCACAACGCCGTCGACCGCGATCAGGATCTGTACGCCATGGCAGATGGTGAAGATCGGCTTGCCGGCCTCGTGGAAATGCCGCACCAGCGCCTGCACCCGCTTGTCGATACGGATGTATTCGGGACCGCGCCCGCCCGCCGCGTAGACGGCGTCATATTTGGCCGGGTCGACCTCGGAGAACGTCTTGTTGAGGATGTAGTCGTGGCCGAGCTTTTCCGTGTAGGTCTGGTGGCCTTCGAAGTCGTGCAGCGACGTCTTCAGGACATCGCCCGCCTTCTTGTCCGGGCAGACGACATGGACCGTGTGGCCGACCGCATGCATGGCCTGTTCAAAGACGAAAATCTCATACTCCTCGCTGAACTCGCCAACGAGCATCAATATTTTCTTGCCAGCCATTCCCGATTCCTCCCTTGTGGCCATATTTATTTCGAGTCGCGAAATAATGTTCCCTATCCTAAGGGCAGGACGGTTAAAGGGAAAGCGCAAATCGCCAAATTGGTATGACCAGTTTTCCGCATTCTTGACCGAAGGCCGTTCCCGGCAGGCGAAAACAGCCTCGCTGGCTCGACCAGAGCCGCAGTCAGGCGGCCGCTTTGATCATGTCCGCCGCCTTCTCGGCAATCATGATGGTCGGCGCGTTGGTGTTGCCGCCGATCAGCGTCGGCATCACCGAGGCGTCGACGACCCGCAAGGCCTTGAGCCCGTGGACCCGCAATTGCGGATCGACCACTGCCATCTCGTCGACGCCCATCTTGCAGGTGCCGGCCGGGTGATAGATCGTGTCGGCGCGGGCACGGATGTGCGACATCAACTCGGCGTCGCTCGAAACACCGGCGGTGTAGATTTCCTTGTGGCGATATCTGGCCAGCGCCGGCGCCTCCAGGACGCCGCGCATCATCCTGGCCCCCTTGAGCAAAAGTTCGGCGTCGCGTTCGTCCGAAAGAAAGCGCGGATCGATGCGCGGTGGTGCCATGGGATCATGGGTCGACAGCCCGACCTCGCCGCGCGAATGCGGCCGCAGCACGCAGACATGGCAGGAAAAGCCATATCCCATATGCAGCTTTCGGCCATGATCATCCACGATCGCGATGCAGAAATGCAGTTGCAGGTCGGGCCGTTCTATCGCCGGATCGGACTTGAGGAAGGCACCGCCTTCGGCATAGGGCGTGGCGATCATGCCACCGCCATCTCTTCGCCAGCGCAGAATGTGCCGCAGCAGGCCAGGCAAGCCGCGCAGGCCGATGCCCATCATGTCGGCATCCCTGGATGTCCAGCCCATGATGAAATCGAGGTGGTCTTGCAGGTTCTTGCCGACGCCGGGCAGTTCATGAATGACCGGAATGCCATGCATGGCAAGCTCGGCAGCCGGCCCGATGCCCGATAGCAACAGGAGCTGAGGCGAACCGAAGGCGCCACCACAGACGATCACCTCGCGCCTGGCTTTCGCGACGGCTTCGCCCTTCCCCACGCGATACCGCACGCCGGTGGCGCGCTTGCCGTCGAGAATGACCGCCGTGGCATGCGCTCCGGTGATGACGGTAAGGTTCGACCTGTTCAAGACCGGTTGCAGATAGGCAGCGGCCGCCGAGCAGCGCTCGCCATTGCGGCGTTCGCCCCAGAATTGCGTCACCTGATAGAGCCCGGCACCTTCCTGTTCGACGCCGTTGAAATCATCGTTGCGGCGGATCTGGTTTTCGCCGCAGGCCTCGACAAAGGCCCGGGAGAGCGCACGAGGCTCTTGCTGTTCGGCAACCCGCAGCGGCCCGTCGCCGCCATGCAGGGCATCAGCGCCGCGTTGGTTGCCTTCCGCCCGCCGGAAATAGGGCAGCACCTCGTCCCATGACCAGCCGTCGCAACCGAGGTCGGCCCATTCGTCATAGTCGCCGCGGTGCCCGCGCGTATAGAGCATGGCATTGATGGCGCTGGATCCGCCCAGCGCCTTGCCACGCGGCTGAAAACCCCTGCGGCCGTTGAGACCCTCTTGCGGCACCGTCTGGAAGGCCCAGTTGTTGATCTTCGGCCGTCCCGGCAGCAGCGCGATGATGCCGGCCGGCGCGCGGATCAACAGGTTCTTGCCCTCGCCACCGGCTTCGATCAGGCACACCGTCTTCGATGGATCTTCGGAAAGCCGCGCGGCAAGCGTGCAGCCGGCGGATCCGCCACCGGCGATGACATAGTCGAAATCCATGATCTTCTCCTCCCGCCCGGCGGATGTTTCCGTCCGGACAGCCAAGAGAAGGCCTGATCAGAGCTGATGTAAAGACGCGCGCGATTACCGCTGCGTCAGCTCTTGCGAACGCGCCGCCAGGAATATTTGGGCCCCTTGGGCTCCGGCACGGCGGTTGGCTGGTAGTAAAGCCCCAGCCCACCGGTGTGGCCCTCTTCCAGGCGCTTCAACAGCACCGGATTGGAGATCTCGAACTCATCGAAGCCCAGCCGCAACATATGCGGCAACGGATCGACCAGCACCTGGCCGGTGGCGCGAACGGCGCCTTCAAAGTGGTAGCGGCTGCGCAGCAGTTCAGCCTTGGAGAAGGAGCGCCCATCGCTGAAGGCCGGGAAGACCAGCGCCACCAGCGACAGCTGGTCGAGCAGGTCCGCTATCTTCTCGAGCTGATCGCCGGGCTGCAGCACCACGCCGAGCCGCTCCTTGGCGGACCGGCGCACCTCCGGATCAAGGCCGAGGAATGCCTGCAGCGGCAGGATGAAGCGGCCATTGCCGGAAAGCGCGTCAGCACTTTCGGCATGAGCCCATTCGTCCTCGCGAAAACCCTGCGGGGTCCAGAGCCGGGTCTCCGCTGTCGTCGTTTCAGTCATCAAAAATTCCTAAAATTCGAAGAAGCTCGGAGCGCGTTGAGATTCAGGTCAGGCCGTGTCGAAAATGGCTGATACCGAGAACCGGAGCGGAGCGTACTTGAAGTACGTGAGCACCGGAAGCGCAGGTATCAGCCATTTGCAGGCCGGCCTCACCTGGATATCAACCCGCCCTATAGGGATGCGTCGGTCAGCGACACTTCCAGCCCCGACAGGTGGATGCCGCACTCGGTCTTGGCGTGACCGGCCCAGCGGCCGCTGCGTGCATCCTCACCCGGCTGCACCGGTTGCGTGCACGGGAAACAGCCGATCGAGAGATAGCCATAGGCGACCAGCGGATTTTCGCGCAGTGCATGGGCGCGCATGTAGTCGGCCTGGTCCGAGGTTGTCCAGTGCGCCAATGGATTGATACGGATGCGCGCGCCGACCGCCTCGAACACCGGCAACGCCGCCCGCGTCGAGGCCTGGAAGCGCTTGCGGCCGGTGAACCAGGCACGAAACGGCGCCACGCCACGCGCCAGCGGCTCGACCTTGCGCACGTCGCAGCAGGCGTCGGTGTTGCTCTGGTGCAGATTGCCCGTCGGGTCGATCCGCGCGAGGGCGGCTTCCTCAGGCTTGATCACCTGGATGTTGGTCAGCCCGAAATCGGCGACGAGCGCGTCGCGATAGCCGAGCGTCTCCTCGAAATGCTTGCCGGTGTCGAGGAAGATGACCGGCAGCGTGCGGTCGATCTCGGCGATCATGTGCAGCAGCACCGCCGAGTCCGCCCCGAACGACGAGACCGCGGCGATCTCGTCGTGAAACAGTTCGCGCGCCGAGCGTTCGATGATCTCGAGCGGCTTCAGATGGCCATAGAGCGCATCAAACCCCGCCGCCTTGGCGGCGACGCCGTCATCGACGTTGGCGATGTGGTCAAGCGGCCTTGGTTTCGCCAGCATAGAGCGCCTCCTTGAACGGCGCGGGACCGACACGGCGGTAGGCGTCGATGAATTTTTCCTGTGGGTTGAGCCGGAGGCCGAGATAGGTCTCGACGATCTGCTCGATGGCGTCGGTGATCTCTTCCGACGAGAAGCCACGGCCAATGATTTCGCCGACCGACGTGTTTTCGTCGGCCGAACCGCCCAGCGTCACCTGATAGAGCTCGGAGCCTTTCTTCTCGACGCCGAGTATGCCGATATGGCCGACATGGTGATGGCCGCAGGCATTGATGCAGCCGGAGATCTTCAACTTCAGTTCGCCGATCTCGCGCTGGCGTTCCAGCGAGGCGAAACGTTGCGAGATTTCCTGCGCGATCGGGATCGAGCGCGCGGTGGCCAGCGCGCAATAGTCGAGGCCGGGGCACGAGATGATGTCCGATATCAAATTGGAGTTGGCCGTCGCCAGCCCGATATCGACCAGCGCGTCATAGACCGCCTTGAGGTCGGCGCGCGCGACATGCGGCAGGATCAGGTTCTGCTCATGGCTGACGCGCAGCTCGTCGAAGGCGTATTTCTCGGCGATGTCGGCGACCGCTTCCATCTGGCTGTCGGAAGCATCGCCCGGCACCTCGCCGATGCCCTTGAGCGAAATCGTCACCGCCGCATAGTCGGGATGGCGGTGCGTCACCACATTCTGGTCGAGCCACTCCGAGAAACCCTTGGAATCGAGACGCGCCAGCTTGACCGCCTGGTCGCCTTCCGGCCGATCGGCGAGCGTTGGCGGTGCGAAATAGGCTTCGATCGCGCGGATATCGGCGTCCGGCAGCTTCAGCTCGGCGTCCTTCAACTCCTGCCATTCGGCCTCGACCTGGCGGGTGATTTCCTCGACGCCGGTCTCGTGCACCAGGATCTTGATGCGTGCCTTGTACTTGTTGTCGCGGCGGCCATAGAGGTTGTAAACGCGCAGGATCGCCGTGCAGTAGGACAGAAGGTCGGCTTCCGGCAGGAAGTCGCGGATCTTCCGCGCCACCATCGGCGTGCGGCCCTGGCCGCCGCCGACATAGACGGCGAAGCCAAGCTCGCCGGTGGCGTTCTTCTTCAGGTGCAGGCCGATATCGTGGGTCTGGATGGCGGCGCGGTCGCGCTCGGCACCCGTCACCGCAATCTTGAATTTCCTGGGCAGGAACGAGAATTCCGGATGCACCGACGACCATTGCCGCAGGATCTCCGCATAGGGGCGCGGATCGGCGACCTCGTCGGCGGCAGCGCCGGCGAAATGGTCGGCGGTGACATTGCGGATGCAGTTGCCGCTGGTCTGGATCGCGTGCATCTCAACGCTGGCCAGATCGGCGAGGATCGCCGGAATGTCCGACAGCGCCGGCCAGTTGAACTGGATGTTCTGGCGCGTGGTGAAATGGCCGTAGCCCTTGTCGTATTTTCGGGCGATGTGGCCGAGCATGCGCAGCTGCTTGCCGTTCAGCGTGCCGTAGGGCACCGCGATGCGCAGCATGTAGGCGTGCAGCTGCAGGTAGACGCCGTTCATCAGCCTGAGCGGCCGGAACTGGTCCTCGGTGATTTCGCCGGACAGCCGGCGCTGGACCTGGTCGCTGAACTCGGCGACGCGGGCCTGGACAAAATCGTGGTCGAACTCATCGTAACGGTACATGCTTCGTCTTTCAGGGCGCGTCCGCCCGTTTCACTCAAATCCTGGCTATGCCGCCCGCTCTGCCTGCTTGCCGAGATCGCCGCGGATGGTCGGGCCGGCGGCGCGGATCTTTTCACGCAACCGCACCGGCTCAACGACACCGTCGACGACTTCCGCGTCGATCAAATTGACATCGACCACTTCATTGTCGGCATAGGCCTTGGCGCCGATCGCCTCCAGGCGGTCCTCGGCTGCCTTGTCATGGGCAAGGTCGGCCTGGCCCACGGTCTCGGCCCAGCCGCCGTCGGCGTACCAGACGGCGATGCCGTCGGTCAGGCGGTTGGCGGTGAGTATCTTCATGGCTGAACTCTCTCAGTGGCGGCTATGGCCGCGCCTTCATGTCCCAAATCGTCATGCCTGTGTGCCGCGAGCGGCTCGGACCGTTCAAAATTGGCGCCGGCGACCGCATCGCCGATGATGGTCATGACCGGCCCGGAAAGATCGCCACGCGCTTCCAGCGACGGCAGATCGGCCAGCGTGCCGTGGAAGCGGCGACGGTTGGCCAGGCTGGCATTCTCGACCACGGCCACCGCCGTGTCCGGCGACAGGCCGGCCTCGATCAGCCGGCCGGCGACTTCGGCCGCCACCGAGCGGCCCATATAGACGGCGACGGTGGCGCCGGAAATGGCGAGCTTGGCCCAGTCGGGCAATGAATTTCCCTTGAGATCGTGGCCGGTGGTGAACACCATCGACGACGACACGCCGCGCAAGGTCAGCGGCAGTTCGAAATCAGCGGCGGCGGCAAAGGCCGCGGTGACCCCCGGAACCACTTCGTAGGCGATGCCGGCATCGCGCAACGCCGCCATTTCCTCGCCGGCGCGGCCGAACACCAGCGGATCACCCGACTTCAGCCGCACGACGCGCTTGCCCTGGTGGCCGAGTTCGACCAGCAGCGCATTGATCTCGGCCTGGCTCTTGGTGTGGCAGCCCTTGCGTTTGCCGACCGGAAGGCGCTCCGCATCGCGGCGGCCCATGGCGACGACCGCCTCCGGCACCAGCGCGTCATGGACGATGACATCGGCTTCCATCAGCAGGCGATGCGCCCGCAACGTCAGAAGATCCTCGGCGCCGGGGCCGGCGCCGACCAGGGCGATGTGGCCCGAAGCCGATGCGTTCGACAGCAGCAGATCGACGGCCGCGTCATGCGCCTGCGACAGCTGGCCGGCTTCCACGGCATGGGCAGGCGCACCCTGGAAAAAACTGCTCCAGAAGCGCCGGCGGGCATTGCCTTTCGGCAACAATTTCTCGGCGGCGCCACGCAGTGAAGCGGCGAGCGTCGCCAGCGAACCGAGCGATGGCGACAGGATCTGATCGATGCGGCTGCGCAACAGCTGGGCAAGCACCGGGCCTGCACCTTCGGTGCCGATGGCGATGGCGACCGGCGCGCGGTTGACCAGCGCCGGGGTGAAGAAATCACAGAGCTCCGGCCGGTCGACGGCATTGACCGGGATGCCCAGCCGGCGCGCGTCCGCAGCCACGCGACGATCAAGCGCCTCGTCGCCGCTGGCGGCAAACACCATGACCGCGCCTTCCAGTTGCGAGGCATCGTAAGCTGCCGCAATATGGCTGGCGCCGGACTGAGCGATGAAGGCAAGCAGCTCCGGCTCGGCATTTTCGGTGATGATACGCAGCACCGCACTCGACTGTCCGATCAGCCGCGCCTTGGCCAGGGCCTCGTCGCCACCGCCGACGATGGCCACGGCTTCGCCCTCGACCCGCACGAAGACGGGAAAGGCGTTGAGCTTGGGCACGGCATGCGGCATGAGATAAGCAATCCGGGAACAGGTTGGCAGTTTTACGCCCGGGCGCGAAAAACCAGAAGCAAAGCACTCGCGCATCCTGTGATGGCAGGCAATCGCTTTTTCGCAACTGCGAAAGGCAGGAGAAAAATATTCCACATCCAGGGTGCGGACGGATTCAAGCCGCTGAAGCGGGCCTTGATTTCAGGTCTTTCTAGCGACCTGCCCCTTATTTCGCAAAACAGTTTTTTCTAATTTCTACCAATTCAGTAGATTAAAGTCACCAACTCAAAGATCCCGAATTCAACCGCCGGGCGGCACCCCCGTAGGGGGGTGGAACGTTGCCGGGTTGAAACGCGTTCCGAAGCGTAGCCATTCATCAAAAGGAGCGCTTTCATGGACACGATCAAACTGAAGCACGGCATCTGGGTCCTGGTGGCCGACGGCGAAAAAGCGCTCTTGCTGAAGAACGCCGGCGACAACAAGTTCCCAAATCTCGAAGTCGTGCAGATAATGGAACAGGAGAACCCGCCCACTCGTGAACAGGGAAGCGACAGCCCCGGCCGGTACAATGATGGCCCGTCCGTGCACCGCAGCGCCGTCGAGGATACCGACTGGCATCGGATCGGCAAGGAACGCTTTGCGGACGAGATCGCGGCCCGCCTCTACAAGCTCGCTCATTGCGGTGAGTTCGACAGCATCGTGCTTGTCGCCCCGCCGATGATGCTTGGCGCCATGCGCAAGAAGCTGCACAAGGAGGTCGGTGACAAGGTGACGGCTGAAATTCCAAAAACCATGACCAACCACGCCATCTCCGAGATCGAGGCCTTTCTGCAAGCGGCCTGACCGCGCGACGGGTCTCCTTATCGAGGCGAATGCCACAGCGGGCGCAAACCGGACCGGCGGCCTCTCGGCCGCCGGCCAAGCATTTTGTCGCCCCACCGTCGATTTTCACACCCGTTGCGGGTTGCATCACCGTTACCCCTTCCACCATATTGCAAAACAGGCGGCGGCTTCGGGCGGCGCAAATCCGACATCCCCAGCTTGAAAGGCGCTCCATAGACAATGCCGCATGACACGCCCCTTATCGCCACCATCGTCGCCGGTCTGGGGCTGGCTTTCGTCTTCGGCGCTCTCGCCAATCGTTTCCGCATTCCGCCGCTGGTCGGCTATCTCGTGGCCGGCGTGCTGGTCGGGCCGAACACGCCGGGTTTCGTCGCCGACGCCGGCCTTGCCAATGAACTGGCGGAAATCGGCGTCATCCTCTTGATGTTCGGCGTCGGCCTGCATTTCTCGCTGAAGGACCTGCTGTCGGTCCGCGCCATCGCCGTTCCCGGCGCCATCGTCCAGATCGGATTTGCCACGGCACTCGGCGCCGGACTGTCCTGGATGCTTGGCTGGTCAATGGGCGCGGGCCTGGTGTTCGGCCTGGCGCTGTCGGTTGCCTCGACCGTGGTGCTGTTGCGCGCGCTTCAGGAACGCCGGCTGATCGAGACCGAACGCGGCCGCATCGCCGTTGGCTGGCTGATCGTCGAGGATCTGGCCATGGTGCTGGCGCTGGTCCTGCTGCCGGCCCTTGCCGGCGTGCTCGGCGGCCAGGAACAGGCGGATGCGCACACGAGCGGCCTGCTGTCGCTGCCCGCCAGCTACGGCATCTGGGGCGTCGTCGGCATTACGCTCGCCAAGGTCGCCGCCTTCGTCGTCGTCATGCTGGTGGTCGGCCGCCGGGTCATTCCGTGGATCCTGCACTACGTCGCCCATACCGGATCCCGCGAACTGTTCCGGCTGGCGGTGCTGGCCATCGCACTTGGTGTCGCTTTCGGCGCGGCAAAACTGTTCGGCGTCTCGCTGGCGCTCGGCGCCTTCTTCGCCGGCATGATCATGAGCGAATCCGAACTCAGCCACCGCGCGGCCGAAGAATCCCTGCCGCTGCGCGACGCCTTCTCGGTGCTGTTCTTCGTCTCCGTCGGCATGCTGTTCGACCCGTTGAGCCTGTTCAGCAACGGCCTGCCGATCCTGGCGACACTGGCCATCATCGTCATCGGCAAGTCGCTGGCCGCCTTCGTCATCGTCGTCGCCTTCGGCTATCCCCTGGCCACGGCCCTGATGATTTCGGCCAGCCTTGCCCAGATCGGCGAATTCTCCTTCATCCTGGCCGAACTCGGCGTCGGACTGAAACTTCTGCCCGAACAGGGTCGCGACCTGATCCTGGCCGGCGCCATCCTGTCGATCGTGCTCAACCCGCTGATGTTCCTGGTCATCGACTGGATGAAACCGTGGCTCGAGGCCCGCGCCGCCCGGACGGCACCGCCGGCCGACGCCAAGCCGGTCGGTCCGGCGACGGAACCGGGCCAGGTGGCCTCTGTCACCGCAACCTCCAAAGAGGAAGACGGCCCGCCGCCGAAGACGGTGCTTACCGGCCATGCCATCCTGATCGGCTATGGCCGTGTCGGCGGCCTTGTCGGCGCAGCGCTGAAGGAAGCAGCCCTGCCCTTCCTCGTCATCGAGGACGCCGACAAGACGCTGGCCAAGCTGAAGGCCGACGGCGTCGAGACCGTCGCCGGCAATGCCGCCAACGCCGAAGTGTTCGCCGCCGCCAATCCCGAAGGCGCCAGCCGGCTGATCCTCGCCATCCCCAATGCGTTCGAGGCCGGCCAGATCGTGCTCAGGGCGCGCGCCGCCAATCCCGGCATCAACGTCGTCGCCCGCGCCCATTCCGATGCCGAGGTCGAGCACCTCAAGGGGCTCGGCGCCGACACGGTGATCATGGGCGAACGTGAAATCGCGCGCGGCATCGTCGAAGAGGTGCTCGGCCACAAGCCATTCGCGATCGAACCGTCCGCCGCCTGATCACGCCACGAACGCGGAACCGCCATTGCGTGCGATGCTGCTCAGATACTGCGCGGGTGGCTTGCCGAGCGCCTTCTTGAACATGGTGATGAAGGCGGTGACCGACTCATAGCCGAGATCGCCCGAAACCCGCTGAACGCTGGCACCCGAAGCCAGTTCCCTGATCGCAACGATCAGGTGCAATTGCTGGCGCCACCGGCCGAAGCTCAAGCCGGTCTCCTTGACGACGAGGCGGGCAAGACTGCTCTCGCTGAGCGCGACACGACTGGCCCACTCGGCCAACGTGCTGCGGTCAGCCGGGTCCTGCGCCAGCGCTTCTGCGATCCGCCGCAAGCGTGGTTCGGAGGAGATCGGCAGATGCAATTGCTGGATAGGCATATCGGGCAGTTCGGCGAGCAGGATGCTTCCCAGGAAAGCGCACCTCGCATCGTCAGGCGCACAGTCAGACAGTTCGATGATGAGCTCGCGCAGCAGCGGCGAGATCGAAAGCGTGCAGCACCGATCCGGCAGCTCGGCCGCGCCCGGCTCGATATAGACGAAGAAAATTCGCGCGTTGGCCGTCGCGATGTTGCTGTGCTGCATGCGGCTTGGCACCCATACGCCGCAATGCGGCGGCACCATCCACAGGCCGCTGGGAACGCGGCAGGTGACGCCGCCGCCAAGCGCGAAGACGAGTTGCCCCTTGCGATGCCAATGATCCGACACCTCGGCCTTGGTCTCGGTGACGTCAACGCGCACGGCGATCGCCGGAGCAGGGATGTCATCGACGTCGAAATCGAGCCATGGGTAGCGGAGAGGCTGTCGCATGATGCCCGCTTTTAGCGATTAATTGCCTTTATATCTAGATTACTCGACCGCCTAAATCGATAGGCTCGGGCCGTTCTCGCCATTTGGCCAAGGAAGACCCCATGCTCGCCCTCACCATCTCCTCCGACAATGCCGCCAGGCTGAAGCTCACCGAAGTGGACGAGCCACGTCCTTGCGCGAACGAGGCTCTGGTCGCCGTCCGCGCAACCTCGTTGAACCGCGGCGAACTGCGCCTGCTCGCCATACGTCCGGACGGCTGGATACCTGGCCAGGATGTCGTCGGGGTCGTCGAACGGGCGGCAGCCGATGGCTCCGGGCCGACAGTGGGCACAAGGGTCGTGGCCCTGGTCGACGAGGCCGGCTGGGCCGAACGGGTCGCGGTTCCGACCGACCGTCTCGCCGTCCTGCCGGATGAGATCGGCTTCGTCGCGGCGGCCACGCTCCCCGTGGCGGGCACGACGGCACTGAGGACGTTGCGCCATGGCGGTGACCTCGCCGGCCTAGAGGTGCTGATAACCGGTGCGAGCGGCGCGGTCGGCCGTTTCCAAATCCAGATCGCCCGCGAGCAAGGCGCCTCGGTGACCGCGATCGCCGCCGCGCGGCATGCCGAGGACCTCCGCGGGTTGGGAGCCGAGCAGGTGGTCGAGGCGATCGAACTGGCCGAGGGGCCGTTTTCACTGATCACCGAGTCCGTTGGCGGTGAAAGCCTCGCCCACGCGATCGAACGCGTCGCGCCCGGCGGGACCATCGTCATGTTTGGCTCAAGCAGTGGCGAACTCACGCCGGTAGGCTTTCGCCAGTTCGTTCCGGGCCATGAGGGCGCGAGGCTTCAGACCTTCGCCTACTATAATTCCGGCTCGGGCATCGGCGCTGATATTGCCGCGCTGCTCACCCTGGTCGCGGCCAGCCGGCTGGAAACCCGCGTCGCCTTGACCATGCCGTGGACGGATATCGCCCAGGCTCTGGACGCCCTGCGACAGCGCAGCTTCAGCGGCAAGGCCGTTCTCACAATAGCCGGATGAGCAGCCCAGCCGAAGTCGGCTTGTTCACACGTGCTGGCCGCCATTGATGTGGATTTCCGAGCCGGTCACATAGGAGGCCTGCTGCGAACACAGGAAAAAGATGATGTCGGCGACCTCCGCCGTGGTGCCGAGGCGCCTGAGCGGGATCGTCTCGACGATCTTTTCCGTGCCTGGCGACAGAATTGCCGTGTCGATCTCGCCAGGCGCTATGGCGTTGACGCGGATGCCGTGCGGGCCGAAATCATGCGCCATCTCGCGCGTCAGCGAGCCGAGTGCGGCCTTCGATGTCGCATAAGCGGTGCCGGCGAAGGGATGCACCCGGGTGCCGGCGATCGAGGTGACGTTGACGATCGAACCCTTGGCCGCGGCTAACTCTTTGAACAACCCCCGCGCGAGCATGATCGGCGCGAAGAAGTTGACCTGGAACACGTCGCGCCAGACATGCATCGGCGTGTCGATCGAGTCCATGCGGCTGTTGCCGTCCTTGAGCTTGGGCGAAATGCCGGCATTGTTGACCAGCGCGTGCAGCTGACCGCCATGCGCTTCCAGCCGGTGGCGGATCTCAGAGACGGCGACGCCGACATCTTCCTGGTCGGCGAGGTCGACCTTGATGTGGTCCTCGGGGCCTGCCGGCCACGGGCAATCCTCGGCAAAGGCCTGGCGCGAACAGGTGATGACGCGCCAGCCTTCGCGCGAAAAGCGCTTGACCGTGGCATGGCCGATGCCGCGGCTGGCGCCGGTCAGCACGATGGTTTTTCTGGTGTCGCGTTCAGCCATGTCAGATCTCCGGGCGGAGATGTAGCGGAACGCCGTGGCGCTGGCGAGAGGCGAATTACCGCTCAGCCGCCGCCCAGAATATCCAGGATCGAGGTCTGCTTCTTCTTCTTCAGCGGACCGCCAACATTGCCCGGCGGCACGGGATGGCCGACCGAAGCGGTGGTGCCGTCGTCCGCCGGCATGTTGAAGCCATCGGCATCGACGGTCTGGGCAGGCCGCGCCACGCGGGCCTGCGCTTGGGCCGCCGGCGCGGCTGCCTGCGCTGACGGCGCCTGCTGGCCAACCGACGCTGAAG
Organism: Mesorhizobium loti; assembly: GCA_002356515.1. Taxonomy (NCBI): domain Bacteria; kingdom Pseudomonadati; phylum Pseudomonadota; class Alphaproteobacteria; order Hyphomicrobiales; family Phyllobacteriaceae; genus Mesorhizobium; species Mesorhizobium loti. The sequence goes on from AP017605.1 coordinate 3,065,055, forward strand.
GAACCGGCGCCGGCTGGTTGTTGTCGGCGGACGGTATGTCGTCGGGCACGATCGTATCGGCCGGCGTCGACTTCCAGGTGCCGGGCAGCGGCCGCACCGGCACGCCTTCATGTGCGGCAACCATGAATTCATGCCAGGCCTGCGCCGGCAGCGCGCCGCCGGTGACCTTCTTCATCGCCGTGCCGTCATCATTGCCGAACCACACGCCGGTGGTGAGATTGGCGGTGTAGCCGACGAACCAGGCATCGCGCGAATTCTGGCTGGTGCCGGTCTTGCCGGCCGACGGCCAGGCAAAAGCCGCCTTCTTGGCGGTGCCGATCTCGACGGTGCCGGTCATCATCGAGTTCATCATGCCGACGATCTCGGGTTTGACCACACGCGGCGCGCTGCCGCCGCTGCTGTCATAGAGCACCTTGCCCTCGGCTGTCGTGATGCGGCGGATGAAGTGGATGTCGGGCTTGTAGCCGCCATTGGCGAACGGAACATAGGCCGAGGTCAGCTCCAGCGGCGTCACTTCCGAAGTGCCGAGCGCGATCGAGGTGTTGGCCTGCAGCTCGGACTGGATGCCCATGCGGTGCGCTGCCTCGACGACGGCGTTCGGCCCGACCTCCATGGTCAATTGCGCGGCAACCGAGTTCAGCGACTTGGCCAGCGCCGTCGCCAGTGTGACCTTGCCAAAGTACTTGCCGCCGTAATTGTCGGGTGTCCAGTTGCCGATCTTGATCGGCGCATCGTTGCGCGTGCTGTCGGGCGTGCGGCCGGCTTCGAGCGCCGCCATATAGACGAACGGCTTGAATGCCGAGCCCGGCTGCCGGCGCGCTTCCGAGGCGCGGTCGAACTGGCTGGTCGAATAGTCGTAACCGCCGACCATGGCGCGCACCGCGCCGGAATCGTCGATCGACACCAGTGCGCCCTGGGTGACGTTGAGCTTCTTGCCGCTTTCATCGATCAGCCGGCGGATCGACTGCTCGGCAAGCTTCTGCAGGTTCAGGTCGACGGTCGAGTCGATGACGATGTCGCCGCGCACGTCGCCGATCAGGTCGGGCAGTTCTTCCATGATGGTGTCGGCGACATAGTTTTCCGAACCCGTCCAGTAGGACGGCGAACGCGTCGCCGGAGCGCTGAGCGCCGTCTTCAGCTCCTTGTCGCTGATCTTGCCCTCTTCGCGCATGGCGGCGAGCACGAGCTGCGAACGCTCCTCGGCGGCCTTCGGATCGCGCGCCGGCGACAGCCGCGACGGCGCTTTCAGCAGGCCGGCAAGCAGGGCTGCTTCCGAGAGCGTGACGTCACGCGCGCTCTTGCCGAAATAACGTCGCGACGCCGCCTCGACGCCATAGGCGCCGGAGCCGAAATAGACCCGGTTGAGGTACATTTCGAGGATCTGGTCCTTGGTGTGCTTGTGCTCCAGCCACAGCGCCAGCAGCACCTCCTGCACCTTGCGCTCCAGCGTGCGGTCGGGCTTCAGGAACAGGTTCTTCGCCAATTGCTGCGTCAGCGTCGAACCGCCCTGCGAAAAATGCCCGCCGAGCAAATTGGTCACCATGGCGCGCGACAGGCCGATCGGGTCGACGCCGAAATGCGAATAGAACCGGCGATCTTCGATCGCGATCACAGCTTCCGGAATGTAAGGCGACATTTCGTGCAGGCCGACCGCTTCGCCACCGCTCATGCCTCTGTTGGCGAGCAACTGGCCATCGGCCGAGACGATCTTGATGTTGGGGGCGCGGTCGGGGATCGACCAGGTCGTGGCCGCCGGCATCTTGGCGCCGTAGTAGATGACGACGCCCGCCACAGCGATGCCGCCCCAGATGGCGAGCACGAAGCACCAGTAGAACAGCCGGCCAAGCACGCCGAACAGGCCGCGCCGGCTCCTGCCGCGCCCACCGCGCGACGACTTCGCCTTCGACGATTTGCGTTTTGCGGAGGCTTTGCGGTTGCTCGGCACGACGCGGTCCTCCTCGCTCACCGAAAGACCCGGCTGGGATCGCGCCTGTGGCGGTCCCTCGAAACTGGGCTCGATGCGGCTGTCTCTGCGGTTCGCCATGCCTTGCGCTTGCTATCCCCGGTGCTAACGGCGTCCGGGTTGAAGAGTAGATGCGGCGGTTTAAAGGCGGGTTAAGTCGGAAAAATTCAAGGCGATTGATAATCAAATGCCTGGGGTCCGGCAGTTAGTGCGCAGTTGGCGCTCTGTTCGAGGCCCCTGATTTTGGCGCTGGTAAACGGTCGTGGCCGCCGCGATGGAACAATCCACGCCGTGGCATTTTGTCCGGGGCGCCAAGGCCCGACCATTCTCAGCCGCGACCCAGGCAGTCGCGGATATGTTCCGTGTTGGGGCGCGATCGCAAATGGTCGCGGCTTCGCGTTCGACCGCGCCCTAAATCACCCGTCACCGGGTGATCACCTGGTGGACATGCATGCGTCAGCCGATCGCCGCACGGACCGAGAGGGCTGCCCTGGACGATTGCATGACCTCGCCGACATGGCAGTAGCAGACGATCTCGTGCAGTTGGTGGTCGGTCAACTCGAAGAAGCGCTTGGCTTCGCCATAAGTGTCGTCTTTCAGACCCTCGTCGCGCAATATGGGGTCCGTGAAGGCAACCGCTATCGGCGAGCCATCGCCTCGCATGACATCGCGCTCCGGCAGCGCACGGTATTCGGTTCCGGCAAGCGCGGTCAGGAGCCGGCTGGGCTCACGTTCAAGAAGCTCGGCCCAACGTACGAGACGTTGGGTTCGGCTCATTGCCGGCTGTGTGTTGACCTCGGCCACTGCATGCAGTTGGTCCAGTGTTTGGTGTTTCATGGCAACCTCCTAGCCGTAGGTTGGTTGACCCCAAACGCCCTGTGTCGACATCATAGCGCCGAAGCGTCGATCCGTCATTCTAATTCCATGTCGGGTAGTCGCGCTTCCGGCACTACGCCGATGCAATGGCCCCGCTTTGCCGGCAATTTTCAACTCCACCGAATATCGACGACAACGCGAAAAAGGCCAGCGTCTGCTCCTCGCAGGTCACCGCCACGACGCTGTTCGACCGGTCGATGTCGAGGCCCTTCGGGCCGCCTTCCTCGGGGCTGGCCCGGCCGCGCAGGAAGGTTTCCTCGTCGAGCACGGTGGCCGAGCGCGCGGGCGCGCGATGCCCGCTCCAGTCACCGTCGCCGGCATAGACATGCACCATCCGGCTGCCGGCGTCGGCGACGAGGATGTGCCGGTCGTCGCTCGTGAAGCGCACGCCATGCGGATAGCCGGCGTGTTGCAGAACGCCGGCGGGTTCAGTGCCGGGTCCAAGCGACGCGGACATGCGGTAGAGTTTCACATCCTGGGTGCCGTGGCTGCTGACCGCGATCCAGCGGCCGTCATGGCTGAGCGCAATGCCGTCCGGTATGTCCAGACCACGCTCCAGCAGCCGCTGGTTGCTCGTCGTGCGATAGCCGAGCCATCGGTTGACCACGTGCCGGGTGACCAGATGCGTGTAATTGTTGCAGACCAGCAGGCTGACGCGACCGCGCGGCACCCGCCTGACGGCAATCGAACCCGGCGAATTCAGCTTGCAAAGCCGCCTGCCCTTTACCCGGCGAATGGCTGATATCTCGAGGCTCTGGCCAGCCGGTTCTTCGCGCGGCAGGCTGAAGATCGCAACCAACCCATCGCGGTTGGCGATCGCCAGGGTGCGGTCATCGATGAAATCCAGGCCATGGATTTCGCTCATATCGTCTGATGTCAGCTCCATGAAATCGTGAAGCGTAACGACTGGACCATCGGATCCGGCCTCGATGTCGATGCGCAGAACCAGCAAGCGCTTGCGCGCATAGCCGGCAATCGCCAGCAATCGATTGTCCGGTGAAAAGCGCAGATCCTCGGTGCGTCCAATCGCCGAAAGCGCCGCCCGCACCGCCGCATTGGCCTTGAAGGCGATCACGGGGATTGTTCGTGGTGCGCCCTGAGGATCGAACGACGAAAGGGGTCGAGAAGTATCCAACTGTTCCCCGTCCATTGACGACTGTTGCCCCGTTTCGATGTTGCCGACTAAACCCACGGCGACCGCGGCGCTTCTATCGCTCGACGCTGCCCGCCATCTGGAAATCAAGCGACGTGACGAGCCCCGATCTGTTCAGATCGGCTCGAACGTCACATCCGGCTGGTCAGGGCCCCCAACCTGTCGCAACAAGGCGACAAGATGCTCGCGCCTGTCAACCGGCTGTTTTCGCCAGTTTGAAGCGTTCGTGACATGCAGCCAGCCGTCAACCGACATGAAGAAATCCTCGTGCGGGTCATCGCCCTCGCCGAAGTGCAGCAACTTGTTTTCGGTAGATCTGACCCGTGCGGGATCGATCGAGCGGTAGAGCAGCGGCCAGTTGCCACCACCCGAATCCATATGGAATTTGTAGCTCGGCGCGAAATCCAGCCGCTGCCGCAACAGGCTTCCATCGAAAAAACAGAAGCCGGGCCACAGGAACCAGCCGCCCGGCGTCGGCGTATCGTGCCGCATACTGCCATAGACACTTTTGCCCTTCAGCCGGTCGCGGATTGAAAACGGTTCCGTCGGAAAGATGTCGTGGTCGATGAAGCCGAACAGCTTCGGGCCATAACCGGTCATGAAATTCCGCACGATCCAGTTGATCGCCTGGCCGTGCGATCTGCTGACCACCAGCCTATTCCTCGGCAACGAGACGTAGGGGACGTGCTGGCGACGGCAGAGGTCGCGGATTGCGTCCCTTGCCTCCTGCTTCTTGCTGTTGTCGAAGACGATGTAGCTCTCGTGCTCGGCCAGGTATCGGCGCACGAGATGGATTTGCCATGCGATCACATCAGGCCGGTTGAAGGCGACGCTGGCGACGATCGCGTTACGGAACGCTTGCTGTCGTCCCTGCAATTCGCTGACCGGCGCCGATGTCCTCAGGAAGCGAAAAGTCCGCCAGCGATAGCGCAGCAGCGCCTCGCGCCGTGGCGGCCGGTTAAGCCTCTCCCATTCCGCCACGGTAATCCTGGGCTGATCTTCGCCTGCCGGCGCATCGGAAGCCACCATGCCGCGCTCCTGCATCCTCAATATCGACGGCGGACTCAGTTCTGCTGGATCGAAATGCCCTTGTCGTCGATCTTGAGTTCCACGCCTTTCGGCTTGGTCTGCTCGCGGTAGACATAGACGCCGAGCGCGATGACCACGACGACGAGCGCGCCAATGATGAGATAGAGCGTATTCTGCTTCATGGCGCGCCCTTTGTCGTCTTGAGCCTCAGGCTCGTTTCAGGACCTTGACCAGCACCAAGAGGATGATGGCACCGATCGTGGCGTGGATGATGGAAGCAATGACGCCGCCGCCGATGGAGAAGCCGATCCGTGGCAACAGCCAGCCGGCGATGAACGCGCCGACGATGCCGACGATGATGTTGCCGATCAGGCCGAAGCCGAAACCGGAAACGATGAGACCGGCAAGCCAGCCGGCGATAGCACCAATGATGATGAAGACGAGCAGGCTTTCGACGCCCATGGCGATTTCCTCCGAGCAAAGAGGGCGAGCGCGGAGCGGAAGGCTCCGAATCGGCCCCGATATCAACGGCTTCAGGCTATTCGAAAGCAGCTGGCCTCGCCAGCTTCGCGGTCATTCGTCGTTGTCGCCACTGGCAGTGGGCCGCCAGCTGGTCGGCTCGACCTTCTTTTGCGTGTTGCTGTCGATGTAGACCCACCAGCCGCCATCACGATATTGCGCGATGGATTCGTTGACGACGCCGTCGCTGTCCTTCCACATGACAGAAACTTTGGAGCCGTCGGTCGGCGCTGTCGACATCGGCTTTCGGTCGGCCATCCAATCCCCCATCGAGCCGTTAACCTGGGCCGACAACGCGGCGGCCAGCATCTGGTTCCAGCCGGCCACCGGCCAGGAGGCTTTCAAGCGATCAGCTGTGCGCGAAGATATCCTCTTCGTCCCAGCCCATCAGGTCAAGCTTGGCCCGCGTCGGCAGGAAGCGGAAGCAGGCATCGGCCTCCTTGGCCCGCCCCTCGCGCGCCAGCCGCCCGGCCAGCACATCGCGCAGCCGGTGCAGATAGAGCACGTCGGAAGCGGCATATTCGAGCTGCTCGGGCGACAGCGTCTCGGCCGCCCAATCCGATGATTGCTGCGCCTTTGACAGGCCGACGCCGAGAAGCTCGAAGCAGATGTCCTTCAGCCCGTGACGGTCAGTATAGGTGCGGGTCAGCCGTGAGGCGATCTTGGTGCAGAACACCGGTTCGGGCATCACCCCGAACGCGTTGTAGAGCACGGCAAGGTCGAAGCGTCCGAAATGGAAGAGCTTCGTCACGCCGCGATTCCTGAGCAGACTGACGAGGTTCGGCGCCTTCTTCTGGCCGGGCGCGATCTGGATGACATCGGCGCTGCCGTCACCAGGCGATATCTGCACCACGCACAACCGGTCGCGATGCGGGTTCAGCCCCAGCGTCTCGGTGTCGATAGCCACCGCCCCGACGTTGTAATGCGAAAGGTCGGGCAAATCATGCTTGTGGAAACGGATGTCAGCCATTGTCTTCTCCGGTCGCGGCGTTCCCCGTCCTCGCCGCGATCCGGTGAAAAATCAACAAGAAAACGACTTTTGAGCCGCTCAGCGTGTTAGTGCATCGAGAATACGCGCCCAGGAGCGCTGACCCTTGTGGAAGGAGGATAGCTCGTATTTCTCGTTGGGCGAGTGGATGCGGTCGTCGTCGAGGCCGAAGCCGACCAGCAGTGACTCGATACCGAGATAAGTCTGGAAATCGCCGACAACCGGGATTGATCCGCCACTGCCGGTGGTGACCGCCTGTTTCTCCCATTCGTCCGACAGTGCGTCCTTGGCCTTGGCCAGGAACGGCGAGTCGTAGGAAAGCTGGATCGCCGGCGAGCCGCCATGCGGGTGGAATTCGACCGAGCAATCGGCTGGGATACGTTCCCGCACGAACGCCTGAAACGCAGCACGGATTGCCTTCGGGTCCTGCTTGTGGACGAGGCGGAACGACACCTTGGCCGAGGCTTCCGCCGCGATCACCGTCTTGAAGCCCTTTCCAGTGTAGCCGCCGATGATGCCGTTGAACTCGGCGGTCGGCCGCGCCCAGGTCAGTTCCAGTACCGAGCGGCCTTTTTCGCCCGAAGGGATCGACAGGCCGACGGGGCCGAGGAAAGTCTCGGCCGTCTCGCCCAGACTTTCCCAAGACTTCAGAACCTGTGAGGGTGTTTCCTCGACGCCGTCATAGAAGCCTGGAATGGTGATATGACCATCCTTGTCGTGGATGTCGGCCAGCACCTTGGCCAGGATGCGGATCGGATTGGCGGCAGCACCGCCATAAAGCCCCGAATGCAGGTCGCGGTCAGCCGCCTTGACCGTGACCTCCTCGCCAACCATCCCGCGCAGCGAAACGCAGATGGACGGCGTCTCGCGGTCCCACATGCCGGTATCGCAGACCAGCGCGAAATCGGTACTGAGCTCGTCGGCATTGGCCTCGAGGAACGGCTTCAGCGACGGTGAACCGGATTCCTCCTCGCCCTCGAACAGGATGGTGACACGGCACGGCAGAACGCCATGCACCTGTTTCCAGGCGCGGCAAGCCTCGACGAAGGTCATCAGCTGGCCCTTGTCGTCGGCCGAGCCGCGGCCAGTGATCACCTTGTGGTCAGGCCCAACCTGCTTGATGGCGGGCGCGAACGGATCGTTTTCCCACAATTCGATCGGGTCGACCGGCTGCACGTCGTAATGCCCGTAAAACAGCACATGCGGCGCGCCGGCCGGCCCCTCATGATGCGCAACCACCATCGGATGTCCCGGCGTGTCGCGCACGCTGGCATCGAAGCCGATCAGCTTGAGCTCCGCCACCAGCCATTCCGCCGCCTTGCGGCAGTCGGCGGCATAGGCCGGATCGGTGGAGATCGACTTGATCCTGAGCAGGCCGAACAGCCGCTCCAGGCTCTGGTCGAGATTCTTGTCGAGACGGTCGAGGACGGGGGAAACTGCGGACATTTGGCAAGCCTTTCGATTCAGTGGCGGAACCGTAAAGGCAGAGCGGCGAAACGAAAAGCCCGGGACGATTGGACCACGGCGCCTATCGGCTGCCGCAGGCCAAAGAAGTCGGCTGCCGCGAGGCAAAAAAAGACCGCCGTGGTGGAGGGGGAACCACGGCGGCCTCATACTCGAAACGATGCGGCAGCCCGGAGAGGGGGGATAGGCTGCCGCAATTGTCCGGGATAGGCGGGGGACGGGCCTTGCTCCGGACTTCGGCGAAAACTGCCGATGACGTGTATTTGGGTCTCTGAACGTGGCGATTCAAGGGCATCAACGTTACACTTTTGTAACGTGCCCGTGATCGGGCCTGTAGAACCCCGATCTGTCAGGGTGTTGCCGGAACCGGTACCTGACGGTGTCTTTGGCATGGACCAAGCCATCGCGCCGCGCTATCCCTGCCGGCATGAAAAAAGGCGATCATCTCTTCCTTGTCGACGGCTCCGGCTACATCTTCCGGGCCTATCACGCACTGCCACCACTGACACGCAAATCCGACGGCCTGCCGGTCGGTGCCGTTTCCGGTTTCTGCAACATGCTGTGGAAGCTGATGCAGGATGCCCGCAACACCGATGTAGGCATTGTGCCGACGCATTTCGCGGTCATTTTCGACTATTCCTCGAAAACCTTCCGCAACGACCTCTACCCCGAATACAAGGCCAACCGTTCGGCACCGCCGGAAGATCTGATCCCGCAATTCGGCCTGATCCGCCAGGCAACCAGGGCGTTCAACCTGCCTTGCATCGAGATCGAAGGTTATGAGGCCGACGACCTCATCGCCACTTATGCCAGGCTGGCCTGCGAGGCCGGTGGCGACACCACCATCATCTCCTCCGACAAGGATTTGATGCAGCTGGTCGGCGATACGGTCGGCATGTACGACCCGATGAAGGACCGTCAGATCGGCATTCCCGAGGTCATCGAGAAATGGGGCGTGCCGCCGGAAAAGATGGTCGATTTGCAGGCGCTGACCGGCGATTCCGTCGACAATGTGCCCGGCGTGCCCGGCATTGGCCCTAAGACGGCGGCGCAATTGCTGGAGCAGTTCGGCGACCTTGACGGGCTGCTGGCCCGCGCCGGCGAGATCAAGCAGGACAAGAGACGCGAATCGATCATCGCCAACACCGAAAAGGCGCTGATCTCGCGCCAGCTGGTGACGCTGAAGAACGATGTGCCGGTGACCGACGGGCTGGACGATTTCGTCCTCCATGCCCCGGACGGGCCGAAGCTGATCGGCTTCCTCAAGACCATGGAATTCACCTCGCTGACCCGCCGCGTGGCGGAAGCCACCAGCACCGAGGCCGGCGACGTCCAGGCCGTCGCTGTGACCGTCGAGCGCGCCGACCATGCGCATGGCCCTGACGTTGGGGCGGGAGCGCCAGTGGTGTCCCGGGGCGGCGCCCAGCCGGCCCAGGCCAACGGTGAGGCAGCCGCCGCACCCGACAAGGCAAAGCAAGGCGACACCCCTTCCCTGCTCTCAGCCTTGCGGCTGGAGCGCGCGGCCACCAGCAAGATCGACACGGCGGCCTATCCCTGCATCCGTGATATCGCGACGCTGAAAGCCTGGGTCGCCGAGGCGCGCGGGGCTGGCATCACCGCCTTCGACGTCAGGGCGACATCGGGCGATCCGATGCAGGCCGAACTGATCGGCATGGCAATAGCCACGGCGCCCGGCCGCGCCGCCTACATTCCCTTCGCCCATAAGAGCGGCAATGGTGACCTGCTCGGCGGCGGCACGCTCGAAAACCAGATCCCGCTGCGCGAGGCGCTGGCGGTGCTGAAGCCGCTGCTGGAGGACAAATCGGTCCTTAAGATCGCGCAGAACCTGAAATACGATCTCGTCATCATGAGCCGCTACGGCATCGATGTCGCGCCCTTCGACGACACGATGCTGATCTCCTACGTGCTCGATGCCGGCACCCCGCACGGTCATGGCATGGACGCACTGGCCGAGAAATGGCTCGGCCACACCCCGCTCCAGCTCAAGGACGTGACCGGTTCCGGCAAGAGCTCGGTCGGTTTCGATCAAGTCGACATCGACAGGGCGACGGCCCACGCCGCCGAGGACGCCGATGTGACGCTGCGGCTCTGGCTGGTGCTGAAGCCCAGGCTTGCCGCCAAGGGGCTGGTCTCGGTCTATGAGCGGCTGGAACGGCCGCTGGTGCCGGTGCTGGCGCGCATGGAACAGCGCGGCATTTCGGTCGACCGGCAAATCCTGTCCAGGCTGTCGGGTGAACTGGCGCAGGGCGCTGCCCGGCTCGAAGAGGAAATCTACCAGCTCGTCGGCGAGCGCATCAACATCGGCTCGCCCAAGCAGCTCGGCGACATCCTCTTCGGCCGCATGGGCCTGCCCGGTGGTTCGAAAACCAAGACCGGCCAATGGTCGACCTCGGCGCAACTTTTGGAAGACCTTGCCGCCGAAGGCCACGAACTGCCGCGCAAGATCGTCGACTGGCGCCAGCTGACCAAGCTGAAATCGACATACACCGATGCGCTGCCGGGCTTCATCCACCCGGACACCAAACGCGTCCACACCTCCTATGCGCTCGCCGCGACGACGACGGGCCGGCTGTCGTCCTCTGATCCCAACCTGCAGAACATTCCGGTGCGCACCGCCGAAGGCCGCAAGATCAGGACCGCCTTCATCGCCGACAAGGGCAACCGGCTGGTCTCGGCCGACTACAGCCAGATCGAACTGCGCGTGCTCGCCCATGTCGCCGAAATTCCGCAATTGCGGCAGGCTTTCGCCGACGGTGCCGATATCCACGCCATCACCGCCTCCGAAATGTTCAACGTGCCGGTGGAGGGCATGCCTTCCGAAATCCGCCGCCGGGCCAAGGCGATCAATTTCGGCATCATCTACGGCATCTCCGCCTTCGGCCTCGCCAACCAGCTGTCGATCCCGCGCGAGGAAGCCAGCAACTACATCAAGAAATATTTCGAGCGCTTTCCCGGCATCCGCGACTATATCGAGGAAACCAAGGCCTATGCCCGCGAGCACGGCTTTGTCGAAACCATCTTCGGCCGCCGCATCCATTACCCGGATATCCGCTCGTCCAACCCGTCGCTACGCGCCTTCAACGAGCGCGCCTCGATCAACGCCCGCCTGCAAGGCACCGCCGCCGACATCATCCGCCGCGCCATGGTGCGCATGGAGGAGGCGCTGGACAAGGCAAAACTGTCGGCCCGCATGCTCCTGCAGGTGCATGACGAACTGATCTTCGAAACAATCGAGGCGGAAGTGGAGGCGACGATCCCGGTCGTGCGGCACGTCATGGAAAACGCGGCGATGCCGGCGGTGTCGATGTCGGTGCCGCTGCACGTCGACGCGCGAGCCGCGAACAACTGGGACGAGGCGCATTAGCGCCAACGCTTCGTCATCTTCGGATGAAGCGAAGGTTTAGGCCGCTTCGGCCCGGCACTTTGCGCAAACACCGCGAAACTCGATCACCGCCTTCTTGGCAGCGAAGCCGGTCGAACTGACCCATTCGTTCAGCCGGTGGTCGACATCGTGATCGGACATCTCCGTCACCTGCCCGCACGTGTCGCAGATGGCGAAGGCGGTCATTGAATGGCTGTGATCGTGCGGTTCGGCGCAGGCAACGAAGGAATTGATGCTTTCCAGCCGGTGGACAAAGCCGGACTTAACCAGCGTGTCGAGCGCCCGATAGACCTGCAGCGGCGCGCGAAAACCGCGCTCGCGCAGTTGGTCAAGCAATGTGTAGGCGCTGAGCGGCCCGCTGGCGGCCTCGAGTTTCTCGAGCACGCACACCTGGTTTTTCGTCAGCACATCCCTTGCCGCCATGGTTCTGTTCCAACTTGTCCTGCGCCATCCCCGGGCTCTTTGCCCGTGCAAACGGCCCGATGCCATTCAGATAGCGACGAACCGTCGTCTTTGCTACTCTTCTGTTGTTGTCCCGGGCCAATCGATAACGTGCCGGCACATTTGACGATGACAGGGTTGATGACGCAGCGACATTCAAAATACTGACAAAATCCTCGACGAGGGTGGTTTCGCTTGGGAAATTCGATCGGGCTTGGGGAAGCGATATGATCAAATTGACACGCCGGACGCTGCTTGTCGGCGCGTCCGCGCTGATGGCGGCTGGTACGATATCGTTCCGGGCACTGGCGGCATCGCGCACCTATCATGCGCTGCTGGTCGCCTGCACCGAATACCCTGCCTTGCCGCAGAGGAACTGGCTGATCGGGCCAAAGAACGATGCCGGCCTGGTGCACGAGTATCTGCTGAAGAACGTGCCCGACCCGGTGCGGTTTGCACCCGAAAACGTCACGCTGCTCGCCAAGGATGTGCCCGGCGCCAATGGCTTGCCGACCCATGCGGCGATCAAGGCGGCGCTGGCAGATTTGGCGGCCAAGGTTCAGCGTGACGATTTCGTCTATCTGCATCTGTCCGGCCATGGCGCCCAGCAGCCTGAAAGGGTCAAGGGCGACGAGACCGACGGGCTCGACGAGATTTTCCTGCCGGTCGACATCGAGAAATGGATAAACCGCGACGCCGGCGTGCCGAACGCGCTGGTCGACAATGAGATTGGCGACGCGCTCGACGCCATCCGCAACAAGGGCGCCTTTGTCTGGGCCGTCTTCGACTGCTGCCATTCCGGCACCGCGACTCGCGCCGTCGAGGTCGACGACGAGCTGGAACGCAAGGTTGAGTTCGCCGACCTGGTCGGCGGCGACGAGGCTGCCAGGGCGGCCGCCATCAAGACCTATGAGGACACGGTCGCAGGCGCTTCGCGCGGCCTCGACGAGAATGGCGCGCGCAAGCCGGCCTTCAACCTGACGCCGACCGGCGGCGAGCCGATCACCAAGGGCAAGCTGGTCGCCTTCTACGCCGCGCAGACGGTGGAGACGACGCCGGAGATGCCGTTGCCCAAGGGCACGACGGATGCGCCGCGCTTCGGCCTGTTCACCTTCACCATCCTGTCGAAACTGGCGGAGAATCCCAACGTCACCTATCGCCAGCTTGGTCAGGCTGTGCTGCAGCAATATTCAGCCGACAGCCGCACCCGGCCGACACCGCTGTTCGAGGGCGAACTCGACGCGCGCGTCTTCGGCACTGACAAGACCGACGCCGTCATGCAGTGGCCCATCGTCGTCAAGGACGGCGAGGCGACGATCGGCGCCGGCCTGCTGCATCGCCTCACGCCGGGCAGCAAGCTCGCCATCCTGCCCTCGGCGCTGTCGTCGCTGTCCGACGCGGTCGGCTATCTCGAGGTGGAGTCGGCCAAGAACCTGGAGAGCCACGTCAAGCCGGTCGAGTTCGAGAAGAAGCCGGCACTCAAGCTCACCGACATTCCCGCCAACGCCTATGCACGGGTGGCGGAGATCGCCGTCGATTACAAACTTGCCGTCGCGCGGCCGGCCGCGACCAAGGGACTGGAGAAGGAAACCGAGCTGGTCAATTCGGTTCTCGACGAGCTGGCCGCGGCCAAGGAGACCGGCTTCAACATCGAGCTGGTCGATCCGGGCAAGAGCGCCGAGCTGCGCTTCGCGGTGATGCGCGAGAATGCCATTGAAGGCGCGGCCGGGGACGCCACCGACAAACCGGCGCTGTGGTTCCTGCCGGCATCGGGCGACGTGACCCTGAAGGACGGCAGCAAGCCGCCGCTGATCATCATCCATCCGGACGATCGCCAGAAGCTGGTCGACGCAACGGCCAGGAATTTGCGCACCATCTTCCGCGCCACGGGCCTGTCGCGGCTGGCGGCGGCCTCCGACTACAAGCCCGAGGATGTCGACGTGCAGTTCCAGGTCAAGCGCCGCGACAAGGATGGCCTTGAACCGCTGCAGGCTTCCGCGGTGCCGCGCGTCTCGCCGGGCGACGAAGTGCATGTGCTGGCCAAGAACAGTTCGGACCAACTGGTCGACATCAACGTGCTCTATGTCGGCAGCGACTATTCGATCACCCACATCGTTGCCGAGCGTCTCGCCCCGCAAGCCACGCTGGAGGAAGGGCTGCTCGCCTTCACCGACACCAGCTTCGGCATGGAACGGATGATCGCGGTGCTGACCGAGGCGCCGCCGGAGAGCGAGAAGGAGGATCTGAGCTTCCTGGCGCAGGACGGCGTCGCCTCGATGACGCGCGGCCTCGGCCCCGCCAGCTTCTCCGACATGCTCGCCGATATCGGCGCGGCGCCACCGACCCGATCGGTGATGCGGCTTGCCGACAAGAGCGGCCCGAAGGGCGCGGTGATGATCTTCCCGATGGAGACGGTGCCGCGCGCCTGAGTTCCGGTGCCAGGGCCGCACGGCCCTGTTGCGCCGGCTCTTGCGAGATCGGTGCGATATGAGAACATTCCCGGCCGCCATGGCGCATGTCGGCTGGATGAAGCAGATAGGATCGATTGTGAAGAATTCCGTGTTTTCCTGGCGCGTGGCGGTGGCCGGCTTGGCCGGCAGCCTGTTGCTGATCGCCAACGCTTCGGCAGAGGACGCTTGCGGCCTGTGCGTCAAGCAGATCGTCACCAACTCGGAACTGGCGACCTGTTTTCTCGATCAGTACGACCAGATCGCCAAAAGCAACAGCAACGCTGTAGTGGTCGATCTCTCGAGCTGTGCCTCGCGCGGCATCGTCGAGGCATTGCCGTCACCGACAAAGGCGCCTGCGGAACCGGACGTGCAGTTCATGGTCTCGCGCCCGCAACTGCAGTGCCTGAAGAAGCAGCTGGAGACGCCGGGCATCGTGCTTGATCCCTCCGCCACCATCGAACTGGACAACTGCAAATGAAGAAGCCGGGGGGCACGACAAAGCAGACACGGATGGCAGCGCCCGCCAAGGCGCCGGCGGCGAAGCAGACGCTGCCGGAAACCACCGAAGGTTTCCCCTGGCCAAGCAGCCATGAGATCAAGAAGGAGAGCAATCCCTTCACCGATCGCGACTGGCGCATGCTGGTCTATGCCTGGTCGGGCTTGCTGGTGCGTTTCGCCATCATCTTCACCCTGGCGTTCTCGGTCTATCAGTTCCTCGCCAATCAGGAACAGAAGCGCGTCGAGCAGACCATGTCGCTGGTCGAACTCTGGGAAACCAAGGATTACCAGCAGGCGCAGCGGGCATTGAAAGATCGTCTCGCCGCCCTCAACGCCAAATACGACAATCTGCTCAGCGCCAATCCTTCGCCGACCGAGGAACAGGTGTTCCGTCAGCGCATCGGCATCGAGGCGATGACCGCCTCCGGTGGCGACATGCCGCTCGCCGATTTCAACGAGAATTTCGACCGCATCGTCTATTTCCTCAACCGCCTGTCCTTCTGCGTCGACGGCAACCTGTGTTCGCGCAAGGTGACCGACGCTTATTTCCGCGACTATGCCGTCTCGTTCTGGAGCTATTTTGCCGGCTATGTCGACAAGCAGCGCAAAGCCGGTTCGCCGACTTTCGCCACGGCGATCGAGGCCTATGTGCGCAACGGGCAACCGACGGCCGAAGCCAAATAGCGATGAGACACGCCCGGGTCAGCTTCCGCCTCATGCGTGCCTGCAGGTGGCTGGCCATGGCTGGAGCTTTGGTCACGGCCTCGGCCGTCCGCGCCGAGGACGCCCCGGATTTCCATCTCGATCTCGACACCGGAGGCCATACCGCCCGGATCGCCGACCTCGCTTTCACACCTGATGGCGAGGATCTGGTCTCGGCATCCGATGACAAGACCATACGCATCTGGGACTGGCAGAGCGGCGTGACGCTGCGCACCATCCGCGGCTATCTCGGCTATGGCAACGACGGCAAGATCTTCGCGGTCGCGGTCTCGCCGGACGGCAAGACGATCGCCGCCGGCGGCTATTTCGGTGCTGGTCTCGGCGACAAGCCGCCCTATGGCGATATCAGGCTGTTCGACTTCGCCACCGGCAAGATCAAGGCCGTGCTCAAGGCCGCCGACTACGCGACCTATGACCTCGCCTTCTCTCCCGATGGCAAGACATTGGCCGCCGGCGGTGCCGACGGCGTCGTCTATCTCTGGAAACAGGACGACAAGGCCACGTCTGGCTGGACGCTGGACAAGAAGCTCGATGCTGATTCCTGGCACATCGACAAGCTGGCCTTCGCCGCTGCGGGAACCCGACTGGCGGCAACGACGACCGACAACGGCATCCGGCTGTGGGACGTCACCAAGGGCGAGGAGATCGCCTTGCCGGCTGAAGCCGAACCATTGCGGGACATCAGCGTCATGGCGCTAGCGGCCTCGCAGGATGGCAGCCTGTTCGCCACCGGCAGCAAGGACGGCCAGGTCCAGCTCTGGCGCGCGGCCGACGGCACGCTGGTGCGCGCCATGCCGAAGCAGGATTTCCTCATCGGCTCGCTGACCTTCGCCAAGGGGTCGCTTCTGGTCGCCTCATGCGGCTATCGCTGCGCCGACAAGCATCGCTCCACCGTCTGGAATACCGACAGCGGCGAGAAGCTGCTCGACTACAGCGGCCACGACGGCACCGTCTATGCCAGTGCCGCCAATGCCGACGGCTCGCTGGTGGCGACCGCCGGCGGCACCCGCAACGCCATCCAGGTCTGGGACCCGGCGACCGGCGAACGCAAGGCCTTGCTGCAAGGTGTGGGAGAGCCGGTGACATCAGTCGGCCTCGACGCCGCGAACGGAATCATCGCCTGGGGTAATGCCAACCCCTGCCCCGAGCGCGTGGCTTGCCCGGAACAGCTGGGTGCGCTGGACAAGACGCTGGAACTGCCGACCACCGAGCGGTTCTTCGAGGATCCGCAGCCCCTGACCGAACCCGGCTCGTTTGCCCGCGCAGCATTTGCCGACGGCCAGTGGTCGCTACACGCCACGGCGGGTGGCAAGGACGCGCTGGAAAACGCTGTGCTGGAGATCATCAATGCCGGCAAGGTGGTGCGCTCGATCGAGAACGACGCCACCAACGGCTTTGCCCATTCCGCGTTCACGCTGATCGACAACGGGCTTGGCCTGATCACCGGCGGCAGTGACGGCACGTTGCTGGAATACAAGGCCGCGACTGCCAGGGTCTCCGGCGAATTTATCGGCCATGCCGGCGAAATCAACGCCATGGTCTCCTCGGAGAAAGCCGGCCTGCTGGTCACCGGCAGTGCCGACCAGACGCTGAGGCTGTGGAACCTGAAGACGCACGAGCTGATCGTGTCGATGTTCTTTGCCGGCTCGCAATGGATCGCCTGGATGCCGCAGGGCTATTATTATTCCTCCGACGAGGGCGACAAGCTGATTGGCTGGCAGGTCAACCAGGGCCGCGATCATGAAGGCCGTTTCATCCGCGCCGGCCAGTTGAAGAAATATCTCTGGAGCCCCGAAATGGTGCGCCGTGCCATCATCCTGCGCAGCGCCAAACAGGCGGTCAAGGAGATGCGGCCGGGCGTCGACGACGAGTTGCAGAAGCTTTTGCAGCGCAAGCCGCCGGAATTCGACATCCGGCTGGCCGACGACCAGAGCAAGGTCCGTGACGGTTATGTCGCCGTCGAGATCACAGGCGCCAAGGAGGCCGGCACCGATGTCGCCGGCTTCTCGATCTTGTCGAACAGCCGCAATGTCGGCGACATTGCCACGCGTTCGGCGGACGGCAACCACACCATCGTCGAAGTGCCAGTCGAGGATGGTCAAAACACCATCCGCATCACCGGCACCAACGAATATGGCTATCTGACCGAACGCAGCGTGACCGCGCTGGCGAGGAAGACGGAGAAGGCCGAAGCCAAGGGCAAGCTCTATGTCGCGGTGATCGGTGTCGACAAATACCCATTCCTGACCAATGCCTGTTCAGGCCACGCCTGCGATTTGCGCTACCCCGTCGATGACGCCACCGAATTCCTCAAGGTGATCGCGCAGAAATCGGCGCCTTTGTTCTCCTCGATGGAGACGCTGGTGCTGGTCAACCGCGAGGCGCTCGACGAGAGCCCCGACAAGGCGCAGCAGACCTACACGGTCGCCAGCGCCGACGGCATCATGGAGCCGGACTCGCACACGATCGACGACCAGCTCGCCGATTTCCTCGACAGACCCGGCGAGCACGACACCACCATCATTTTCGTTGCCGGCCATGGCATCAACATCGACGAGGACTACTATTTCATTCCGACCGATGGCCGCAAACAGGATGCCGATCGCTGGAAGCGCTCCTCGCTTGTCGACTGGGGTGACATCCAGAAATCGGTCGAACGGGCCAAGGGCATGCGCTTCATGCTGCTCGACACCTGTCATGCCGCCAATGCCTTCAATCCGCGCCTGGAAAAGGACGCGCAGGACGCGCGCATCGTCGTGTTTTCGGCGACCGCGGCCAACAACACCGCCGCCGAACTGCCGGAACTGGGCCACGGCGTCTTCACCTATTCGATCCTCGAAGGCCTGCGCGGCAAGGCGCGGACATCCGACGGCGGCGTGACGCTGTTCGGGCTCGCCGATTTCATCTCGCGCGAAGTGGTTCGGCTGACGTCGTCGAAGCAGAAGCCGTTCTATTATGTCGGTGGCGTGGAGAATATCGTGTTGGCCGAGCCGTGAGGGGGCCAGGTCTGCGCCAAGCCACCCCCCTCTGTCCTGCCGGACATCTCCCCTCAAGGGGGGAGATTGGCTGTCATATTCGACTTCGCAAATCTTCAACGTCTCAAACGATCAACCGGCGACGAAGAGACTAATCTCCCCCCTGGAGGGGGAGATGTCCGGCAGGACAGAGGGGGGGCGCCTCGCGCGATCGTGGCTGGGTATCGCAGCAGCATTTTTCCTCTTCTTTACCCTTCCCTTCCACGCCTTCGCCGCCCCGATCGTCTGTCCGCCCGGCATCGAAAACTTCCCGCCCTTCTACGACGACGCCACTTTGTTCAAGAACGCCATCGCCAATGCCGCCAGTATCCCGCCTTCCAACCAGCGGCTGACCGGCATCACCGTGCCGCATCATCTGCTGGCCGCCGACCTCGTGGCACTCGGCTTCCGCGCCGCGTCCGGCTTCCGCTACAAACGCATCGTCATCCTGTCGCCGGACCATTTCCACAAGACGCACAAGCTCTATGCCACTACGGCGCGCGGCTTCGACACGGTGCTTGGCCCGGTGGCAGCCGACACCGATGCCGTGCGCCTGCTGGAGGCACATGGCGACATGGTCGAAGACTCCTGCCTGTTCGACAAGGAGCATGGCGTGCGCGCCATGCTGCCGTTCCTGCATCATTATTTCCCCGAGGCGAAGATCGTGCCGGTGGCGATGTCGGTGAAGGCGAAGCGCGGCGACTGGGACAGGCTGGCCGAGGCGCTCAAAGCCATCGTCGACAGGGACACGCTGATCGTCGAATCCACCGATTTCTCGCACTATCTGCCGCAGCATGATTCCAGGCGCTTCGACCAGCAGACGCTGAACATGCTGGCCGCAAGCTCGCTCGACGGCATCGCGGCCCTGCGCCAGCCCGACCATGCCGATTCCGTCGGCGCGCTCTACATCCAGACCAGGCTGCAGCGTGAATTGTTCGGCGCCCAGCCGCTGGTCGTCGCCAATGAGAATTCGCAGGAACACACGTCCGACTACGTCGAGCGCACCACCAGCTATGTCGTGGCGCTGTTCGGCGCCTTCGGCCCCGGCTTCAACAACCCGGCGCGGCCAAAGGACAGGATCTACTATCTCGCCGGCGACGTGAATTTCGGCCGTGCCATGAAGAAGATTTTGGTCCGCGACGGCGTTGCCGACAAGATCGTCGATGGCATCCTGGCGCTGACCGGGTCGCGACCGCTGATCGTCAATCTCGAGGGCGTCATCCTGCCCAACGTGCCGGAAGCGATCGACGACATGACGCTGGCCATGCCGGAAGACCTCGCGGCCAGCATGCTGAAGCGGCTGCATGTCGCCGGCGTCAGCCTCGCCAACAACCACGCCTATGATCTCGGTCCATCAGGCTATGCCGAAACGCTGCGCGCGCTGGACGAGGCTGGCATCCCGCATTTCGGTCAGGGCGAAACGCTGGCACTGGATGATCTCGACCTGGTCGGTCTGACCGACATCGACACCAACGGCTCGAAGAACACCGACCTGTTGACTCCTGCCTTGCTCGACCGGCTGCTGCACGAAAATGCCGAGCGGCCGGTGGTCGCCTTCGTCCATTGGGGCCGCGAGTACAAGACCGAACCATCCGCGCGCGAAGACATGCTTGCCGACGAGATGCGGCTGCGCGGTGTCTCGGCCATCGTCGGCGGCCATCCGCATGTGTCGAGCGAGGCGATCGTCCCGCTTGCCGGCGGCGATGTGGCGGAGGTCTATTCGCTCGGCAATTTCCTGTTCGACCAGAGCGCCGAGCGCTCGTCCGGATCGATGCTGGAACTGCGCGTCTTCGCCCAGGGCACGATCTTCGTCAGGCTCATCCCGCTGCCCAACTATTTCGAGATGGGCCGGAAATAACTAGCCGCAGCCGATCATCTGCCGCGGCAGATAGCACGCCGCAGGCTCGGTCTTGGTCTCGAACAGCGACTGCTTCGGCCGGAAATAGAAGAAGGTCACCGGCTTGCTCTCGCGCACGCTGCCGTCGGCAAAATGCGCGGCGATGCTGAAACTGTGGATCGACGACATCGCCGACCACATTTTCAGCCGCGCCGTGTAGGCGCTGACATTCTTGTTGCCGCGCACCGGCATGGCGATCGTGTAGTCGTGTTTGCCGATCGGGAATTCGATGTTCTGGTAGCGCATGGCTTCGGGGTTGCCGCCACCGCCATCGCCGCATTCGGCCATCGATTCAGGCGTCTCGAAGACCGCCATGGTCATCTGGGCGCGGAACGGTTCGCTCTGCTGGTAGACATTGCCCTGATCGTCGGCCCAGGAATAGTCTAACTTGCCGATCGCATTCAGCGTCATCGCCTGATTGAAATTGCCAAGATAGTCGCTGACCTCACCGAACTTGATCTTGTTGGTGAGCTGGCTGCGGCAGACGTTGAGACTGTCGACCGACGGACAGGGAAAACGCCCCGTTTCCAGGCTCGCAGTATCGACGCCGGCCTCGTCGAGCACGCTCTTGATCGACACGTCGACGCCATCGCCGAAACCGCCGATGTCCTTGGTGAACATGCGGCTTGGCTGGCCGGTCGGATTGCCTTCCTCATCCACCGTGGTGAACTGGATCGACATCTTCATGTCCTTGGCGTCGCCCCAGCCATTGTTGAGAACAGAGAAATCCGGCCGGAAGCCGATGCAGCCAAAATGCTCCGAGATCGACAGCATCGGTTTACGGTAGGCGTCGCTGGCAGCGACCTTCATTTCCAGACTGTCCAGCTTGACCCTGGACTCGTCCGTCGTCTTCAGGTCGACCTCGGCAAAGGCCGGCGTGTTTTCCCAATCCGGACCGTCATAGACATTGGTGGTGTTGACCGTTCCCGTGCCGTTCCAGGCGTCATTGTAGAGGTTCTCCTCCGGATAGATCGCCACGTCCTCGTCGCGCACCAGATGCTGGTATTTCATGTCGGCCTGCTGGGTCATGCGCTGGTCGACGATGACGCCGATCTCGACCTTATCGGCATCGCCGCCGCCGGCCTGCGCCTTGAGCAGGCCGCCGACCCTGGCATCGGCCAGAACGTCGGGACGCGAACCGCCGACCTCCTTGCCCATCACCCATTGCGATTCATAGACCGTGCCGCCGGCGAGCCGTGTCTGGCCCTTGCCGTTCTTCAGCCCGCCGACAAAGGAGCCGGCGAAGATCTCGCCTGTATTCGACAGCAACCGGCCCTGGCCATTCGGGATGCCGTCAACGAATTGGCCTTCATAGCGATTGCCGTCGGCATCGATATGCATGCCCTTGCCGTTGAGTTCTCCGGCTAACCAATGGCCATCGAACACTTCCCCAGAGCGCAGCTCGAGCCGGCCTTGCCCATCGGGCCGGCCGTTCCTGACATCGCCGAAATAGCTGGAATAGACGGTCTTCGGGTCATAGCTCGCCGAGCCACGCACCCGCCACACCAGCCTGCCCTTGCCGTTGACGGTGCCGTCCTGCGCGATCGTCTTGTCGGGTGACTGCCCCGGTGCCGGCTCCCAGACGAAGTCGAGGTTTTTCTCGGGATGGAAATCCCAGACACGCACGGTCCTGCGCAGCACGGAGCGTGTGTCGGCCCGATAGAGGATCTGCACGCGCTCCGCCCAGGCGCCGCCGACGGGAGCGGGATCGGCGAAAGCCGTCGAAAACATCAACGTGGCCAGCATCGATGCGGCCGCGACCCCGAACACTACCCTTGCCCGCGCCATCCCTTGAGCCCCTTGGATGCCTCGCCCCCTTGGCAAGCCAAGCGTAGTCGGGGCACGGGCCTCGTGCAAGGGAAGCCTTGCGGAAGGATCGGCACGAAAAAAGGCGGCGGGATTGCTCCGCCGCCTTTTTATAACTGCTTGTACGAGCGTTATTTATACAGGCTGTTGATCCACTGCACGTTTGCGGCATTCAGGCGCACGGCGGTGTTCGCCTCGGGGCTTTCCGCCACGTTGACGCCGGTGATGATGCGCTGCTTGGAGTTGTTGTCGTAGGCATAGACCGAGCTGCCGCTCGACCCCGGGAACGTATCGCAGTCATACTGGAAATATTCCGGAGCGATGTTTTCGGCATGCACTTCGCAGCTTGCCTTCCACATCGTGCCCATCGGCTTATCGCCGGGGTAGCCGACGAGATTGGCGGTGAAGTCGCCGAGATCGTCATAGTTGGCATAGCCCAGCCAGCCAAGGTTGGTGCCGACATCCTGCTTCAGCGTGACGATGCCGAGATCCCACGGGATGACCGAACCATAATAGCCCTGGTAGTTGTCGATGAACCCCTGCAACACATAGGCGCTTTCATAGGTGAAGGCGCCGAACGGTGCGTCATCGGCAGTGCTGCCGTTGAGGCCCGGCACGAACAGATAGTCGGACAACCAGTCCTTGTCCTCATGGCTGTAGAGGCAGTGCGCCGCGGTGAGCACGGTGCGCGGGCCGATCAGGGTTGCCGAGCAGCTGCCGTAGCCGGTCTTCGACTTGGCTTCGAGATAGCCGATTGCCGAGAACGGATAGGTCTTGGTGTTCTTGACCTGCTCGCGATCGTCGGTGCCGAAAACCTGGCGGCCGGCCTCGCCTTCGCCGAGCCCGGGATCCTCGGTCTTGCGCGGCCCACCTTCAGCTCCATTGGCCGGAGCGTTCAGTTCCTTGATGATGAGCTCGCGCAGCGCTTCGCTCGGCTCGATCTTGATCACCTTGCCATCGGCGGAACGCCCGACGATGCCATAGGATTTCACAGCCGTTTTCTCGTCGGTGAGCGGCGCGGCGCGGCTGTCTTCGTCAGTAAGCTTCGGTGTTGTGATCGGTTTTGCCCGACCGGCCTTGAAGTCGCCTGAAGTAACGTCCCGCATGCTTTCGCCACTACCGGCACTGGCGGAACCAGGGTCGGCGGCGAAGACCGGGACCGTCCACATTGCAGTGGAAAGCAATGCAGACGCAATAAGTGCGTTTGTCAGTTTTGTCATGGTGAGACTCTCCCAAAAGTCAGCAAGGACTGGATCAAAATACAGAAATATTGTCGAGATCGTGGTGGTACCGAAAAAATGGTTAAGGCTATCGACGCACGTACCGGATCGTTGTTTGCCACGGTCAATCTAAGCCCCCGCCAAAAGACCCTATCGCGACATACTGCCTAAAATAATCCAAGATTGGCAATGACAAATCGCTTCCACGTAGCCCGTGGGGGGCTATAGGGTTTTGTGCGGGTTCTGCTCGCGGGCACGGTTAGCAAAAGTGGGATTCGGTTTTGTGACCGATCGCGCGCCGTTTCGACACGGCACGCGTGCGGATCGCCGAACCGGCAGCGCTTCCTTGCACAAATGCCCGGCGTTGATCTGCGCGGGAGAATTGTCTCAGGAGGTTCAGGTGCACATCAAAAATCGGTTCGGGCCAATCGTTGCCGCATCGCTGCTTGGCATTGCCGCTGCCGTTACTTCAATCAACACAGGCCTGGCGGATGAAAGCACCGCGCGGCCTGAAGCGGCGGTCTCGCCGATGCAGCGGGTGACCGAGGCCAGGGCCAAGGCAGCGGCGGAGAACCCTGATGGCGCCGACCGGGTCTATGGCGGCAACCAGGCCGAAAAGGGCGCCTATCCTTTCCAGGTCGCGCTGCTCACCACCGCCAGGCTGGACGAGAACCCGGCCTCGCAGGCCAATGCACAATTCTGCGGCGGCAGCCTGATCGCGCCGCAATGGGTGCTGACGGCAGCGCACTGCCTCAACGACAAGGGCAAGCCGATCTCGCCTGATGCGGTCACCGTGCTGACCGGCGCCACCGACCTCAGCGAAGGCAAGCGCCACAAGGTGCTGGAGGTCATCGTCAACGAGGGCTACAGCGAACAGACGCTCGACAACGACCTTGGCCTGCTCCGGCTTGCCGAACCAGCCGATGCGCCGACCATCAAGCTTACCCGCGAGGCGACCCCCGACACCGGCAAGACCACCGTCACCGGCTGGGGCAAGATGCAGGACGGGACGTTCCCGACGACGCTGATGGTCGCCGACCTCGATCTGCAGCCGAACAGCGCCTGCAACAGCGGCATCAAGGCCATCTATGCGCATGATCTGAAGGCAGCGCTTGGCGATCTGTCCCACAGGATGCGCTATTCGGAAAAGGGCATCGATGCCGCCGCCAACGCGATCGCCGCCGACATGACCGACCCGCTGACCAGCAACATGATCTGCGCCGGCACCACCAGCGGCGTGCGTGATGCCTGCAATGGCGACAGCGGCGGTCCGCTGTTCATCACCGGCGCCGGCGGCCCGGTCCAGGTCGGCGTCGTCAGCTGGGGCGAAGGTCCGGCCGACGGCAGCGCGGCCTGCGGCCACAAGGACGCCTATGGCATCTACACGCGGCTGGCCAATTACGGCGGCTGGATCGAGGCGAAGATGAAGACCCCTGCTCCGGCGCCGGAAAAGCCGAAGGCCGGGCTTGGCACCGCCCAGAAGCCCAAAACGCCCTGACGCCGGCGCGATCCCGGGAAAAGCGTGTGTCTGCCACCTTCACCGTCAGGCGCGCCACACCGCAGGACGAAGCCGGGGTAAGCGAGTTGCTGCTCGCTTCCTACCCCGGCTCGATGCGCACGGCGTACGACCAAGCCGTTCTCGAGGGCGCGCTGCCCTTGATCACACGTGCGAACCCGGCACTGCTTTCTTGCGGCACCTACTATCTCGCGGTAAATGACGATGACCTTGCCGTCGGCTGCGGCGGTTGGTCCCGGGAACTGCCAGGAGGCTGCGAGGTGACGCCAGAACTCGCGCATATCAGGCATTTCGCCACACATCCCGAGTGGTTGCGTCGAGGGATAGGACGAAAACTGTACCGGCGTTGCGAGGAAGATGCCCGGTCGTTCGGCGTGCGCCGTTTCGAATGCCAGGCCAGCCTCAACGCGGAAGGTTTCTATGTCGCCTTGGGCTTCAGGGCGGTGAGGCGGATCGAACTGCGCATTGGCCCCGGGCCAATGTTGCCCTGCATCCTCATGGAGCGGGCCATCTGACGAAATAAACGTCCGGCCACGACCGAGTGGGTACGCTCCACTCCCTCGCGCCATCTGACAACAAACGGCGAGGGAGACCCTCACCGTTTGTTGCCGGCTTGTCGGACAACCCTATTTCCTCGGCGGGCCTTTGCGCTCGGCAGAGGCCGCCCACAGATTGATGTCGGATTCGCGCGCGTAGCTGTCGATCTCGGCCAATTCGGCATCGCTGAAGTCGAGCACCTTCAGTGCACCGACGCAGTCCTCGACCTGCTCCGGCCGGCTGGCGCCGATCAGCGCCGACGTCACCTTGCCCTTGCGCAGCACCCAGGCCAGCGCCATCTGCGCCAGCGTCTGCCCACGCTTGCCGGCAATGGCGTTGAGCGCCTTGATGTTGGTGATGGTGCGCTCGTTGATGAAGGCCGACTTCAGCGACTTGCCCTGCGAGGCGCGGCTGCCTTCGGGGATGCCGCCGAGATATTTGTCGGTCAGCATGCCTTGCGCCAGCGGCGAGAACACGATGGAACCGACGCCGAGTCCCTCCAGCGTATCGAGCAGACCGTCCTCCTCGACCCAGCGGTTCAGCATCGAATAGCTCGGCTGGTGGATGACGCAGGGTGTGCCGAGCTGCTTCAATATATCGGCGGCCTCGCGGGTGCGCTGCGAATTGTAGGACGAGATGCCGGCATAGAGCGCCTTGCCCGAGCGCACCGCATGGTCGAGCGCGCCCATCGTTTCTTCCAGCGGGGTGTCGGGATCGAAGCGGTGCGAGTAGAAGATATCGACATAGTCGAGCCCCATCCGCTTCAGGCTCTGATCGAGACTGGCCAGCATGTATTTGCGCCCGCCCCATTCGCCATAGGGCCCCGCCCACATCTCGTAGCCAGCCTTGGTCGAGATGATCAGCTCATCGCGATATCCGGCAAAATCGGTGCGCAGGATTTCGCCGAAAGCGGTCTCGGCCGAGCCGGGCGGCGGCCCGTAATTGTTGGCGAGGTCGAAATGGGTGATACCGAGATCGAAGGCCTTGCGGGCGATCGCCTGCTTGGTCTTGTGCGGCGTGTCATTGCCGAAATTGTGCCACAGCCCAAGCGAGATCGCCGGCAGTTTGAGGCCGGACCGTCCGCAACGGTTGTAGATCATTTTTTCGTAGCGGTTTTCGGCGGCGATGTAGGGCATGGGAAATCCTTGGGGATCAGGCGGCGCGGGGATCGCCGCAAGGAACGATTGAATCGATGCTCGCCCTCTCCTTACCCCCTCCCCGGCGAAACGGGGAGAGGGAGATTTTGAAAATTATCGATAATCGCCAAATCTACTGACTAACAGGCCTACTTTTTCTCGGCCAGCAGTTCCTTGGCCGCCTTGACGCCAAGCGCGGCCGGCCGCTCGCACGTGGTCTGCATGGCGACGAATTTTCCTGTCTCGCCGGAGCGCAGGATGCCGGTCATGACATCGACGGCATGCAGCGCCAGTTCCAACGAACAGCGGTGCGGCCGCCCCTCGACGATCGCCAGCGCCATGTCGGCGAGGCCTGATGTGCGGTAATTGGCCATCATGCCCTGGCCGTGCATCTCATTCGGCACGCCAAGCGGATGCTTCCATTTCGGCAGTTTCTTGACCGGCTTGCCCTCTTCGGTGAAGCGCACGTCGCCGCCGAAGAAATTCGGATCCGGCACGAACACCGTGCCCGCCTCGCCGTAGAGTTCCATCGGTGCGTGGCCGTGAGCCCAGACATCCCAGCTGGTGTTGAGCGTCACCACGGCGCCGTTCTCGAACTCGAGCAACCCGTGGATGGTGGTCGGCGTGTTGACCGGGATCTTTTCGCCCGCGCGCGGTTTCGATGAAATCGTCCGCTCCTTGGCAGGGGTTGTCGCGAAAGCCGCCACCTGCTTCACCGGCCCGATCAGCTGGATCAGATTGGTGATGTAGTACGGCCCGATATCGAGCACCGGCCCGGCGCCCGGCTGGAAGAAGAAATCCGGATTGGGGTGCCAGTGCTCCATGCCGTGGCCCATGACATGGCAGGTGCCGCTGGTGATCTTGCCGAGCTTGCCCTCGTCGATCAGCTCACGCACCAGTTGGTGCGCGCCGCCGAGGAAGGTGTCGGGCGCCGAACCGATGCGCAGCCCCTTCTTCTCGGCCCGCGCCTTGAGGTCCTGGCCCTCCTTGAGTGACAGCACGAACGGCTTTTCCGAATAGACGTGCTTGCCGGCGTCGAGCACCCGTTTCGACACCTCGTAATGCACCGCCGGTATCGTCAGGTTGACGATAATGTCGATGTCGTCGGCCTTGAGCAGGTCGTCGACAGTCTCGGCGCGCAGCTTGAATTCCTTCGCCCGCGCCCTGGCCGCGTCCATGTTGATGTCGGCGCAGGCGCGCATCTCGATCCCGCGAAACAGCGGCGCCAGCGAGAAATACGCTTTCGAGATGTTGCCGCAGCCGATGACGCCAATACCCAGTTTCCCAGTACCCAACTTCTTTGCCATGATGATTGTCCCTAGTAAGCCTTGACGGATGCGAGCGAGCGGCGGGCGAAGCGCTCGATGTCGTTGGGATTGTCCTGTTCCATGACAAAGTACTTTGCCGCGCTTTTGGCCCGCAACAGTTTGATCAGGCCGGCCCAGTCGATCGTGCCATGGCCGACATCCGACCAGCCATCCTCATCCAGTCCTTCGCCCGGCCTGGCGATGTCCTTCACATGCACGGCGACGATGCGCTTGCCATGCTTTTCGATCCAGGGCAGCGGATCGGCGCCACCGCGCACCACCCAGGCGAGGTCCATCTCCCAACCGATAGCGGGGGCGGCAGACAGGATGTGATCCTGCGGCACCGAACCGTCGGCGAGTGCCTTGAACTCGAAATCGTGGTTGTGCCAGGCAAAGCCGTAGCCGGCCTTCGAGGCCACCTCGCCAACCTTGGCCAGGCGTTCGCCGAAGCCGCGCCAGCCGGCGGCATCGGACGGCCTGTCCTCGGCCATCAGATAGGGGCAGATCACAAGCTTGATGCCGAGCGCTTCGGCTGTCCTGCGCACGCCGTCGAAATCCTTTTCCAGCGCATCGATGGAGAAATGCCCGGTCGGCATCGAAAGGCCGTTCTTGTCGAGTTCGGCGCGGAAGGCTTTGGGATTTTCATAGACGCCACCGAAGCCTTCGACTTGCGTGTAGCCGAGCTTGCCGAGTGTGGCGAGCACGCCTTCCCAGGGCTGGAAGTTGCGGGCGCTGTAAAGTTGGAATGACCAGTTCATCGTCTTTGTCCGTTCTGCTTGTGGGTGGATCTCTTGGGGGATGGATCCTGGGGGGGGAAATTAGAGGCGGTTGCCGGTTTGGGCATCGAAAAGCGAGGCCCGCATCGGATCGAAGCCGATGCTCACCGCATCCGCATTCCTGGGCGTGCGCTCCGATGTCACCCGGACGGTGAAATTCTGCTTGCCGAGCTTCAGCCAGACCAGCGTGTCGGAGCCCATCGGTTCGACGACTTCGACATTTGCGTCAGCCGTAAACGGCCAGCCGGTGCCGCTGTTGAAGGCGACATGCTCGGGCCGCATGCCGAATACGGCCGGCCCCGGCACCGGTTCTTTCTCGAAGGCGTAGGTCGCGAGCGGG
This sequence comes from Mesorhizobium loti, assembly GCA_002356515.1. NCBI lineage: Bacteria > Pseudomonadati > Pseudomonadota > Alphaproteobacteria > Hyphomicrobiales > Phyllobacteriaceae > Mesorhizobium > Mesorhizobium loti. Next base: position 3,094,111 of record AP017605.1, read on the forward strand.
ATGCGCACATCCTCGACGACGAAATACCAGTCGCCCTTGTCCTTCTCCAGCCTGCCGTCGATGAAGTTCATCGCCGGCGAACCGAGGAAGCCGGCGACGAAGCGGTTGACCGGGCGGTTGTAGATGGTCTGCGGCGCGTCGAGCTGCTGGATGACGCCGCCCTTCATCACCGCGATGCGGTCGGCGAGCGTCATCGCCTCGATCTGGTCGTGGGTGACATAGATCATGGTGTTCTGCAGTTTGCGATGCAGCAGTTTGATCTCGACGCGCAGCTCCGAGCGCAATTTGGCATCGAGGTTGGACAGCGGTTCGTCGAACAGGAAGACGTCGACATCGCGCACCAGCGCCCGCCCGATCGCCACGCGCTGGCGCTGGCCGCCGGAAAGCGCCGAGGGCTTGCGCTGCAACAGCGGCTCGATCTGCAGGATCTCCGCGGCGCGCGCGATGCGTTTGGCGATTTCCTCCTTGGGCAGGCCTGCGACACGCAGGCCGAAGGACAGGTTCTTTTCCACCGTCATCTGCGGATAGAGCGCGTAGGACTGGAACACCATGCCGATGCCACGATCCTTCGGCTCTTCCCAGGTGACGTTCTTGCCTTTGATGAAGATGCGACCTTCAGAGATATCGAGCAGGCCGGCCACGCAGTTGAGCAAGGTCGACTTGCCGCAGCCGGAGGGGCCTAAAAGCACGACGAATTCGCCTTCGGCGACATCGAGATTGAGCGTCTTCAGAACCGACACCGCGCCGAAATTCAGCGACAGGTCCTGGATCGATACGCTGGTACCGTTTTGCGCCATATCCATCAGCCTTTCACCGCGCCGGCTGCGATGCCGCGCACGAACCATCTTCCGGAGACGAAGTAGATGATCAGAGGTACCGCCGCCGTCAGAATGGTGGCCGCCATGTTGACATTGTATTCCCTCACGCCGGTCGTGGTGTTGACGATGTTGTTGAGCTGCACCGTCATCGGCCAGTTGGACCGGCCGGCGAACACGATGCCGAACAGGAAGTCGTTCCAGATGCCGGTGACTTGCAGGATGACGGCGACGACGGTGATCGGCACCGACATCGGCAGCATGATGGAGAAGAAGATGCGCCAGAACCCGGCACCGTCGACCCGCGCCGCCTTGAACAGCTCGACCGGCAATGCCGCGTAGAAATTGCGGAACAGCAGCGTCAGGATGGGCATGCCGAAGATCGTATGAATGATGATGATGCCGGGAAGGGTCGCGAACAACCCGACCGAACTCAGTCCGATGATCAGCGGATAGATGACGACCTGATAAGGCACGAAGGCACCGAAGACGAGCAAGCCGAACAGCAGATTGGCGCCCTTGTATGGCCAGAAGGTCAGCGCGTAACCGTTGATCGAAGCGCAGATGATCGAGATGATCACGCTCGGCACGGTGATCTTCAGCGAATTGTAGAAGCCGGGGCTCAGGCCGTTGCAGTCGCGGCCGGTGCAGGCATGGAGCCATGCGTCGGCCCAGGGCTGAAAGGTCGGCTCTGCCGGAAGGCTGAAAAGATGTCCCAGCCTGATCTCCGGCATCCCCTTCAGCGATGTGACGATCATGATGTAGACCGGGATGAGGAAGAAGAGAGCAGCAATGACCAGGAAGACGTAGATGCCGATACGGCCAGGCGATACGCGCCGCGGTCTCGGCCCGAAGGGCGCCACGCCGGCCTGTTCCAACGCGTCCTGGCCGGGTTGATTTGCGGTGATCTGGCCGGCGGTCATACGCGCGCCTCCTGCCGGCGATTTCGCCGCCACAGCACAAGTCCGCTGAAACCCAGCACGACCAGCACCGGCAACAACATCATCGTCGCCGCGGCCATGCCCTGGCCGACATTCTGGCGCACGGTGATGAGCTGGATCACATAGACCGCCGGCATCGAGGTGGCGATGCCGGGACCGCCGCCCGTCATGGCAATGACCAGATCATAGACGCGCACCACGCCGACACATTGCAGAACGAAGGCGGTGGCGAAGGCGCCCTTCATCATCGGCGCGACGATCGACAGATGCGTGCGCCATGTCGGGATGCCGTCGACCCTCGCCGCTTTCCAGATTTCCTCGTCGACGCCGCGTAGGCCGGCAAGCAGGATCGCCATCGTCACGCCCGAGCCCTGCCAGATGCCCGCCACGACCAGCGCGTAGATCGCGGTGTTGGCGTCAACCAGAGGGGCGAAGCTGAAGCTCGACCAGCCCAGATTGCGCATTGCCGCCTGCAGGCCGAGATTGGGATCGAGCACCCATTGCCACACAAGGCCGGTGACGATCAGCGACATGGCGAAGGGATAGAGGAAGATCGAGCGGAACAGGTCTTCCTGGCGGATGCGCTGGTCCATGAAAACGGCGAGCAGATAGCCGAACACCATGTTGCAGCTGATGGACATCAGGCCGAAGAACCAGATGTTGTTGACCGAGACCAGCCAGCGGCTATCGGCCCAAAGGCGCCTGTATTGCGCCAGGCCGACGAAGTCGTAGGTTGGGAAGAGCTTGGAGCTGGTGAAAGACCAGAGCACCGAAAAGCCGATACCGATCACGAACACGCCGACGGCAACGAGAATCATCGGTATCGTGCCGATGACGGCGGGCAGGTGAAATCTCTGCCTCCAACTCCTCTGCATCGTCCGTTTTTCTCCGCTTCTACCGACACGCTGGGCCATCTGCCGGCGCGCAAGCCAGCCTTCCGAACCGCCACGGCTTCCGATCGGGCGATTGTCAGCCCGCCGGCAAAGTCTTCTTGCTTGGCGAGCGAGTTAGGCCGAGGCGCCGCTGCAAGTGCGGCGCCTCGGATGCTGATCGGCTCCTAGTCGGAATTGCCGATGATGGTGGAGAACTTCGCGGTGGCGTCGTCAGCCGTCATGGAGTCGTCGGCGAAGAATTGCGCGACGAGTTCATTGAGCTGCTGGTTGGTGTTCTCGGTGATGAACCGGTTCGTCGCGGTAACGATGTTGGCCGGGTCTTCCACCGCCTTCAGCGACTTCTGCATGCACGGGTCGGCCGTCGACATATCGACATCGCCGCGCACGGGCATGGAACCCTTGGCATTGTTGAAGGCGACCTGCACCTCCGGGCTGATGAGCAGTGCGGCGAGACGCTTCTGCGCTGCCTCGACATCCGGATTGTTCTGCTTGAAGAAGACGATGATGTCGCCGTCGGTGCTGACCACCGGCTTGGCCTCGTTCAGGCCGATCATGCAGCCGAAATCCTTGACGCCGGTCATGCCGGCGGCCGCGAACTCGCCGCGCGCCCAGTCGCCCATCACCTGAAGTCCGGCTTTGCCGGTGATCACCAGATTGGTGGTGTCGTTCCAGTTGCGGTTGGCGTAGCCATTGTCGGTGAACTGCTTCAGCGCCCTCAACTGCGTGAAGACGCCTTTCATCTCGGGGCCGCCGGCGATTTCGGCGCTCTTCTTCGTATACATCTCGTCACGCTTGGCGACACCGAGAGCCTCGGTGACCATGTCCTGGAAGAGCAACTGGATCTGCCAGCCGTTTCCGTCGCCGCCGATGGCGAAGGGAATGAAGCCGGCCTCCTTGATCTTAGGCGCGGCCGCGATGAAATCGGCCAGGCTCTTCGGCTCCGGCACGCCGGCTTTCTCGAACACCGGCTTGGAGTACCAGGCCCAGTAGTTCGAGTGAATGTTGACCGGAACGCACCACCAGTGGCCGTCAACCAGGCAGGCGCTGCCGATCGCCTTCGGTCGAATGACCTGATCCCACTTGCCGGCGGTCGCGATGTCGGTGAGGTCGAGCAGTTTGCCGCCCGAGATCAGCTCCTCGTACTGCCGACCGGGATTGAACTGGGCCGCACCGGGCGGATCGCCGCCGAGCACGCGCTGCATGACGGTCGAGCGGGCGGTTTCGCCCAGAGCAATCGCGCTGTCCACCCACTTGTCGCCATGGCCGTCATTGTCGAAGGCCTTTGCGAACTGCGAGACCGCAGCCGACTCGCCCTTCGACGTCCACCAGTGGATGACTTCCAGGTCCGCGGCCCTGGCCGGGCCGGCAAACTGCAGCGCGGCCGATGCTGCCAGCGCAGCGGTCAAAATCCTGTATCGCATTTCGGTTCCTCCCAGAATCTGAAACGTTACAGATTTTGGATAAGGCAATTGCAGGGACGACGCAACCCTGAGCAAGCGGCTCGTTCGATATTTTTTCGAGCCGCGAATAAAATACATTGCCAAACATCTCGTTGTGCGTCGCAATATGAGCCATCGCAGCGCAAAACAAACTGTTCTGCCACGGAAGTCGGCAAAAGGAGCGTTGGAGGAGCGCTTCGCCTTGTATTCTCAAGAGAAATCACGACCCGGTGTCCGCCTGCCCATTCGCCGACTGGCAATCGAGATTGGCAATCTGTAACGTTTCAGTATATTGCCACCTTCGCCGGGCTTGAAATTGTGCGATGCCGCAAATCGCGGCGATTGCCGACCCGCCCTGCGACTGCTATGCGCCTGACGGGCGGGACGAATGGACAAACGGCGTACGGAAAAGATCGACGAGACGTCGGCCAAGGAGCGGCCAACGCTGAAGACGCTTGCCTTCATGACCGGGCTTGGCGTGACCACCGTATCGCGCGCCCTGAAGGACGCCCCGGAGATCGGCGCCGAGACCAGGCGCCGCGTCCAGCTGGTCGCCAAGCAGATCGGCTATCGACCGAACCGTGCCGGCGTGCGCCTGCGAACCGGCAGGACCAATGTCATCAGTCTTGTGCTCAACACCGAGCGCGAGATCATGAGCTTCGTCTCGGACATCATCTATGGTGTTTCGGAAGTGCTCGCCGACACGCCCTATCACCTGATCGTCACGCCCTATTCGCGTTCACAGGATCCGCTCGACCCCATACGCTATCTGGTCGAGACCGGTTCCGCCGATGGCGTCATCATTTCACGCACGCAGCCGAATGATGCCAGGGCCCGCTATATGCTGGAGCACGGCATTCCGTTTGCCACGCATGGCCGCACCGACATGGGGCTGGTTCATCCCTATCATGATTTCGACAATCATGCCTTCGCGGTCGAAGCCGTACGGCGCCTTGCGAGCATGGGACGCCGCAAGCTCGCTCTGCTGACGCCGCCCGTCGGACTGACCTATCACGGCCATACGGTCAACGGCTTTGCCGATGCGCTGAGCGAGGTCGGCGCCAGTGAGATCCCGTTCAGCACCGTATCGATCGACCATTCGATTGAGCAGATCAGGACGAGGACCGCACAGCTGATGCGCCGCGACATCAGGCCGGATGGCTTCGTCAGCAGCGCCGCCGCCGCCACGCTTGCGCTCGTCGCCGGCATTGAGGATGCCGGCCTCAAGCTTGGCCGTGACGTCGACATCGTCTCCAAGCAATCATCGGACCTTTTGCATCTGTTTCGGCCCGAACTGCTGATCGTCAACGAGAACTTCCGGCTGGCGGGCTCGGAGCTCGCCCGCTCGGTGCTCGGCTGGATCGGCGGCGCAGCACCCGGCTCGCTGCAAAGTCTCAGCGTGCCAAGCGAAGTTCTGGCTTACAAACGCTCCACGGATTAGCCGGCAGCGCCGCTGCCCCACGGGCCGTGGAATGCGCCCTGCTCGCCGATGCGTTCGAAACCATGCGCACCGAAGAAGTCGCGCTGCGCCTGGATCAGGTTCGAGGTGCCGCGGCCCTGGCGGTAGCTGTCGAAATAGGCAAGCGCCGAAGACAGCGCAGGCACCGGCGAACCGGCCTCGGAAGCCCTCGCCACGATACGCCGCAGCGACGGATGCGCCTCCTGCATCAAAGAGATGAAAGCCGGCGCCATCAAAAGATTGGTCGATGCACCGCCGCTGCTGAACGCCTCGGCCATCGTATCCAGCATTTGCGAGCGGATGATGCAGCCGGCGCGCCAGATCCTGGCGATGGTCGGCATCGGCAGGTTCCAGTTGAACTCCTTCGAGGCGCCGCTCATCACCGCAAAACCTTGCGCGTACGCCGCGATCTTGCCGGCGAAGAGCGCCAGCTCGAGATCGTGCAGCAACGCATCCTTGTCGCCGGAAATTTTCGTCACGCCGATGTTGCCATAGGCCTTTTCCGCCGCCTGACGCTCATCCTTGATCGACGACAGCACGCGCGCCGCTACCGCCGCCTCGATCGCGGTTGCCGGAATGCCGAGCTGCTGCGCCTCGATGACGGACCATTTGCCGGTGCCCTTCTGGCCGGCGCGGTCGAGGATGATGTCGACCACCGGCTTGCCGGTCTTCGGATCGTCGGCGGCCAGCACCTTGGCGGTGATCTCGATCAGGTAGGAATTGAGCCGGCCCTTGTTCCAGTTAGAAAACACCGTGCCGATCTCTTTCGGCCCCATGCCCAACCCGTCTCGCAGGATGCCGTAGATCTCGGCGATCATCTGCATGTCGGCATATTCGATGCCGTTGTGGATGGTCTTGACGAAATGCCCGGCGCCGTCGGTTCCCAACCAGGCAGCGCAAGGCTCGTCCTTGAACTTGGCCGAGATCGCGGTCAGCACGTTTTCGACGCGCTTCCAGCTATCTTCGGTGCCGCCGACCATGATCGACGGGCCGTGGCGCGCGCCCTCCTCGCCGCCGGAGACGCCCATGCCGATGAAGGTGAGGCCCGAGCCGGAGAGTTCGGAGAAGCGCCGCATCGTGTCACGGAAATTGGCGTTGCCGGCATCGATGACGATGTCATTGTTGGATAATACGCCGCGCAAGGCCGCGATCTGCTCGTCGACCGGCTTGCCGGCCAGCACCATGATGATGATCGGGCGCGGCGGCCGGATCGCCGCGGCAAGTTCTTCCAGGCTGTAGCAGGGGACAACCATATCCCTGAGCGCGCCGGCATTCTCGACGAAAGCGTCGGTGCGTGCCCTTGTGCGGTTGAAGACGGCGATGCGGTGCCCGTGTTCGGCGATGTTCAGCGCCAGGTTGGAACCCATCGTGCCAAGGCCGATCAGGCCGATTTCGGCTTTTTCCATCGTTTCTTCCCTGCTTTCGGATCTTGTTGGTTGGAGCCCGCGATTTTGCCGGGATGATTGACGGGCCTTTCGCGCCGCGTCAACCGCCTCGCCGAATTGTGTTGCAGTTGCACAATACAGACCGTTCGACAACGGTATCACATCTGTCGGTTACGGCCTGATTTCGATCGGCGCCTCTATCTTCACCATGTCGAAGTCCGAGACGAGGATATCGATACGCACCGTCCAGCGGCCGGGAACCGGGATGACGAGGTTGTCGACACGCCAGCTGCCGTCGCCGGGCTTGGTCGCCGCGCGCTTCATGGGCTCGATGCCGGAATCCGGTTTCGACAGCACCAGCGTCACTTCCTTGGCGTCGAGCGGCCCGAAATCGCCGGTCATGATGATCATCGAGGCCGCGACAGGCCCGGCATGGCCCGGCGTGATGCTGAGATCGGCCATCGCCTGCAGCGCGTGGATATGGACCGAAACCGGCTGTGCCGCCGCGATCGCCAGGGCCCGTGGCGGCGGCGTGAAGCGCCAGCCCGCGGCAACGCCGAAGATTGCCAGCACGATCAGCATCTCGACGCCGATCGAGCGGGTGAGCCTGCGCTGCACCTCCGTTGCCCCTGCCTCGGCGGAGACCGTGAGTTTCCAGCGATTGACCGCGGCCAGCGTGAACAGGAAGACCAGCAGCGCCAGCTTGACCAGCAGCAGCCGGCCATAGGCGGTGCCGATCAAGGCCGAGGGCGTCTGAACCTGGATGACGGCCAGCACAATGCCAGCCACGGCAAGCACGGCCACGACAGGCAGGATCGCTGCGGAGAAACGGCGCAGGAAAGCGACGGCACCGGTCGTTTGGCGCTTCAACGCGAGACCGAGCGGCACCAGTGCGCCGGCCCAGAAGGCGATGCCGACACCATGCACGAACACCAACGGTCGCGTCAGCCATTGCGGTTCGGCCGCGCTGGCATGGCCGCTGGCGGCCAGCGCGACACCGACACCAGCCAGGCCGGCAAGGGCAAATGGCCTGGCAAACACACGCGGTCCGGCCAGCGACAACAGACCGAGCCCCAGCGCGATCAGAGCGACCAGCACCGTCCAGCCGAAGCTGGTGCCGAGCCCGGTCCGCCAGATCACTGCTTGCGCGAGATGGGAGAGTGGCGCCCCGAGCGCGTCGAGACCCTGAAAGCCGAGCGACAAGGGTGCCGCCACCAGGCCGCACAGGATCGCGGTCGTGACAAAGCGCTGACCGGCGCGTCCATCGCCGGCCAGCCAGGCAAGGGCGAAGGCGCCGCCGACCCCGAGGAAAAGACCGACGTAGAGCAAGACCTTGCTAATCCAGATCGCCGACCGCGACGGCCAGTCGACGGCTTCGGACACGGCGGGCGGTTCGCTTGGCGCGCCGATGGAAAACAGCAGCGAACCACCGACCGGATGGCCGTCGGCGGAAATGACGCGCCAGCTCAGCACATGCGTGCCGGATTTGAGCGCTTGCGGATTGTCGATCTCGATCGTCTGGTCGGTGAGGCGGAAGGAGGTCAGCGCAACCGGCGTACCGTCAGGCTTCACCAGCGTCAGCACCAAGGGCGAAACCGGCTCGCTGAAGGTCAGCGAGAATTGCGTCGGAGCCTGCGCCAGGACCGCACCGTCGGCCGGATCGGTCTTGATCAGCGCGGCATGGGCAAAAGCCTGATCTGTCGATGCCATGACCATGAGCCCCACGAGCAGGCCCAGCAGCCCGCCGGCGATCCAGTCGATAAGCTTGTTGTTGGTATCGACCATTCGGGAAAATACTGCGGTCATGCCATGCCACGGGGATGCGGCGCGCTCCGCAGGCAGAGCGCGCCAGGGGAGAAAGTTATTTCTTCGGCGTGAGCTTGATGCCGGGCGCCGGGTTTTCGAGCGCGTCTTCATCCTGCCCGGCCGCCGGGATTTCGATCCAGCGGTCGGCGGCGTCGCCGCATTCCTGCACCACCGGGAAATAGAGTTTCTGGCCGACGGGCAAATCCGCCGTCAGCGTCGCGCGGAAGACGAACTCGTCGTAGAATTCGTCCGGCAGATTGCCGCCGCTCCAGTCGACTTCCTTGACGCCGTCGGTCACCGCCTGGCCATAGAGCTGGTAGGATTTTTCATATTTGCCCTTCTTGGTCTGCAGCGTCCAGCCCGACTTCGGCATCGGCTTCACCGCGATCACCCCTTCCGGAATCTGCACGCGCACGGCGGTCGTCGCCTTGCCGTCGCAACCATGCGGCACGCGCAACACGGCCTTGTAGGTCGAGCCGACCGCCGCTTCCTGGGTTTCGAGCGTGATGTGCGCAAAGGCGGCATTTGTCCCAAGCACCAGAAGCGCTGCGGCCGACAGAAAATACTTGTTCATGATGGTCCCTCTAGAATCTTGATCGGTACGACGGCCGGTTCAGTCGTTGTCTTCTTGAGGCGCCGCGCTGCCCATGGCCTGCACGGCGAATTTGATCGTCACCGTCCCGGCCTTTTCGAAGGTCAGCGTGGCGGCGAACATCTCGCCTTGCTTGGGTGGCTGCTTCAAATCCATGAACATCACATGATAGCTGCCGGGACCCAGAACGACCTTGCCGCCGGCTGGGATCTCCAGGCCGCCGACAACGGGCCGCATGGTCATGACGCCGTCCTTGACACCCATCTCATGCAGTTCGGCCTTGTCCGAGATGTCGGAGGAAATCGACAGCAGCCGGTCCGGTGCGCTGCCGTTGTTTGTAATGCTAAAATAGCCGCCGGCCACCTTGGCGCCGGCCGGCGTGGCGCGAGACCAGGGATGGCCGATCTCGATATCGCCGACCTTGAACTCATGCGCCAAGACGGACTGGGCGCCGACGAGCATGATCGCGAAAGCCAGCGTGACAATGCCGAGATGCTCCTGGAAGCGGGACAGAATGCGGCTGAACAGCGTGCCTATCGCTGTGGGGGAAGAATGGGACATGGTTGCTCCATGAAGTGATGATCGCGCCGTTGCCGGTCGCGAGCCGTTTGATCTTTGGATGGGTGCGCCCGCGAAAGGTTCCGACGGGCAAAAAGGCTCAGGCCGGCGGCGGCGGCGCGCGCGGGTTCGACGGCGAGCGTTCGCGCGCGAGATCGAGATGGATGCTCGACGGAAAGACGAAGGCGACCGTTTCAACGGACAGGCTGCCCAAGGCCAGCCCGGCATCGGGCGGCGGCGCGAAGGCCGATGAAAACATGCCGCAGCCAAGCGCACAGCAGGCCGGCAGATGGGACGGGTGCTGGTCACCGCCGGGAAGCTGGGTGGCGCCATCGCGGGTACAGATGACGTTGCCGAAAGCGTCGAGTTGCGCGGCATTCGGGCCGGTGCCGAAGGCGAACGCGCCGAGCGTCGACTGGAGCAGCAACAGGCAGGCCGCGACAAGCACGGCCGGCATGCTCCAGCGTCTCCCCCGGCGGTTCAAGCCATCTGCCTCTTCAAGCAATTCCTGGAAGGATACGTATCATGGCAGCGGCAGGTCGAAAATCGCCAATTCGATGCTGCGGCAACGCGGCTCAGGATTTTTGCGGCGGACGGCTTTCGGGGATCGAGGTCAAAAGCGTCTGGCGCGCCGATTTCAGGTGCTTGCGGCAGGCCGCGTCGACCTTGCCGAGGTCGCGCGATTTGAGCGCCTCGATATAGGCAAGGTGCTCGCCGACCGCGACTTCGTTGCGCTCGCGCTCCTGCGCCTTGTTCCACTGGTAGTGGTAATGGAAGATCATGGCGATGACGTCGTAGAAATCGACGATGAAGCGGTTGCGCGAGGCGCGGTGGATGAGCCGGTGGAAGCGCTCATCCAGCTCGGAAAACGCGTTGAAGCGCGTGGCGATCTCGCGGGCCAGCTGGCGATGTTCGTCCTCTAGGCGGTCCAGATCGGCCCAGACCGGGCTGTCCTGCGGCAGTGCGGCGAAGGCAGCAGCCGAGCGCAGTTCGAACATTTCGCGGATCTCGGTCAGTTCGAGCGCGAAGGCCCGGGTAAAGCCCTTCAGCACCCAATGGCTGTTGCGGCGTTTCTCGATCAGGCCGAAGCGCGAGAAGCGGATCAGGAACTCGCGCACGCTGGTGGTGCCGACGCCGATCTCGCGCGCCAGTTCGAGCTCGTTGATCTGCATACCGGCCTCGGCGCCGCCGGCGAGCAGGCGCCGCATGAATGAGCGCTCGATGATCTCAGCCAGCGTGTCGGTCTCTTCCTCGGGGAAGAAATCGTCGGGGCGCGGGTCGCGCAGCACCGTCTTGGCGCGTTTGTTCCAGGCGATCAGCCCGGTTTCCTCCATGCGCGCCAGGATGCTGCGCACGGTCGTGCGGCTGACGCCGAGCAGTGTGCCCAGTTCCGGTTCCGACGGCAGGCTGCGCGTTTCGTCGAGCAGCCTGAGGCACCTGTTGTAGGCGTCCTTGTAGACGTTGTTGCTCTTCGACATCCCCTGACCCAATCATGCCGGTGCTTGCGGCGGCCGGCTTGAAGCGCAATATGACGTTCCCGTGACCCTGAAAAGCAGGAATCGCTTTCGCCGGGGTCCGGTTCATCGGTTGCAGCGCCACCACACACACGGGGCACGCGGAACGCCCGCGAAAAAACAATTGACGCAAAACTGTTTTTTCACGATAAAAGACATTAACTCTTAACAGGCGCGTGTCAATCAGCGCATCCCAGGATCACCCAGGAAACCGCCCGTGAACGTCTCGAACACCATTCTTCTGTCTCCCGCCGACAATGTCGCCGTTGCCAATGGCCGCATCGAGATCGGCACTGCTCTGCCGGGCGGCGCGCTTGCCACCTCAATCATCGAGCCCGGCCACAAGGTGGCGATCAAGCCGATTGCCGCCGGCGAGGCCGTGGTCAAATACGCCCAGGCGATCGGCCGCGCCACGCAGGACATCGCGCCGGGCGAACACGTTCATTCGCACAATCTGGTGTTCGAGGCCGGCCGCCTGCCGGTGGTGCCGCCGAGCGAGGCCGAGCACGCGACGGAGGCCGACCGCGCCCGCACCTTCATGGGCTACCGCCGCGCCGATGGCCGCGCCGGCACGCGCAACTTCATCGGCATCATCGCCAGCGTCAATTGCTCGGCCACGGTCTGCCATTCCATCGCCGACACCGCCAACCGGACCTTGCTGCCGAAATATCCTGGTATCGACGGCTTCGTGCCCATCGTCCACGGCCAGGGCTGCGGCATGAGCGCTACTGGCGACGGCATGATGGTGCTGCACCGCACGCTCGCCGGCTATGCCCGCCACCCGAATTTCGGCGGCGTGCTGATGGTCGGCCTGGGATGCGAGGTCAACCAGCTCACCCTCTACGGCCAGAAAGGTGCGGCTGCCGGCAAACGCCATTTCAACATCCAGGACGCCGGCGGATCGCGCAAATCGGTGGAAAAGGCGATGGGCGTGCTGGCCGAGATCGCCGAGGAAGTCGGCCAGTTGAAGCGCGAGCCGATCCCGGTCTCAGAGATCGTTGTCGGCCTGCAATGCGGCGGCTCCGACGGCATGTCGGGCATCACCGCCAATCCGGCGCTGGGCGCGGCTGTCGACATACTGGCCGGCGTCGGCGGCATCGGCATCCTCTCCGAGACCACGGAAATCTACGGCGCCGAGCACCTGCTTGCCTACCGCGCGGCGACGCCCGAGATCGCCAAGAAGCTCGACGGCTATGTGAAGTGGTGGGAAGATCACGTCGCCAAGCATGGCGCCTCGATCGACAACAACCCCTCGCCCGGCAACAAGCGCGGCGGCCTCACCACCATCCTGGAAAAGTCGCTGGGCGCGGTCGCCAAGGGCGGCCAGACACCGCTCAATGGCGTCTTCGGCTATGCCGAGAAGGTCACCGGCAACGGACTGGTGTTCATGGACACGCCCGGTTACGACCCGGTCTCGGCCACCGGCCAGGTCGCGGGCGGCGCCAATGTCATTGTCTTCACCACCGGCCGCGGCTCCTGCTTCGGCTGCCGGCCGACGCCGTCGATCAAGGTCGCCACCAACTCGACCATGTATCACCAGATGGAAGAGGACATGGACGTCAATTGCGGCGTCATCGCCTCGGGCGAAAAGACCATCGCGGGCATGGGCCGCGAGATTTTCGAACTGATCGTCGAGACGGCTTCCGGCCGTAAGACCAAGAGCGAGGATTTCGGCTACGGCGACAACGAGTTCGTGCCCTGGCACCTCGGCGCGACGCTCTGAATTCAACGCATATGTGGTAGAACTGCCGGGCTGGACAGCGCCCGGCAACGGGGAGGGTTTGCATGGAAAAACGCCGCATCGGCAAGACGGCGCTCGAGGTCACCGAGGTCAGCTTCGGGGGTGCCGCGATCGGCGGCCTCTACCGCGCCTGTTCGCGCGAGGCGGCGATGGAGACACTGCAAGGCGCCTGGGAGGCGGGCTTGCGCTATTTCGACACCGCGCCCTTCTATGGTTTCGGCCTGTCGGAGCGGCGTTTCGGCGACTTCCTGCGCTACAAGCCGCGCGATTCCTACGTGCTGTCCACCAAGGTCGGACGTCTGTTTCGCCCGGTGCCGGAAGACAAGGTGCCCGATCATTCCTATGTCGATCCGCTGCCCTTCGCGCTCGACTACGACTACTCCTATGACGGCATCATGCGCTCGGTCGATTTCAGCTATGCGCGGCTTGGGCTGAACAAGATCGACATCCTCTATGTGCACGACATCGGCGTCTACACGCATGGCGTCGAGAAGACCAAGCTGCACTTTCGCCAGCTGATGGATGGCGGGCTCAAGGCGCTCGAGGAGCTGAAGCGGGCCGGCACGATTTCCGCCTATGGGCTCGGCGTCAACGAAGTCCAGATCTGCCTAGATGTGATGCGCCGGGCGCCGCTCGACTGCATCCTGCTCGCCAGCCGCTATTCCTTGCTCGACCGCAGCGCCGAAGCCGAACTGCTGCCGCTGTGCCGGGCGCAGCAGACGTCACTGGTGATCGGCGGCGTGTTCAACTCCGGCATATTGGCGACCGGGCCGGTGCAAGGCGCGCATTTCGACTACCTGCCCGCCAGCCGCGATATGCTCGACCGGGTCGACGCCATGGAGAAGATCGCCGGCGAAGGCGACTACCCGCTGGCCGCCGCCGCCTTCCAGTTTCCTCTGTACGAGCCGACGGTCGCCACTGTGCTGACCGGCACCGCCAAACTGGCGAATCTGACGCGCAACCTCGAACTGCTCGACGTCGACATCCCGGAGACGGAATACCAGAAATATCGTCCCTACACGGTGGTGCAGGAGCTGGCGTGAAAGCGGCACTATGGGCCTTGGCGGGAAAGGCCCGCCCTGGAAGAAAGAATGAATGTTCCATATTGACTAACACATGGAATTAATATTCCATGTGTTTACGGAACGGAACGGGAGCGTTGGCTGCGTCCAGGGAGGAGCGGCATGAGTCTGTGCCCGCCATGGGAGGTCAGGCGCGAAACACCGCTTGCATCGTCCAGATCGATGCACTATCAAAACAGCGTAAATGTTTTTTATTGATAAAGTTCTGTTTGGGCCACGCCTATCCGAACGGAGCTTCCGTAACGTTCACCAGGCGACTTAGGGAGGAATCCTATGAAATTCGTGACCAGCATTCTCAACCGCCGCGCCGTGATGGCTCTGGCAGCAGCCTCGATGCTCGCCGGCGTCATGCATTCGGCGCCGGTTTCGGCGGCGGACGTGACCATTCCGATCATCGTCAAGGACACAACGTCCTTCTACTGGCAGATCGTGCTCGCTGGCGCCCGCAAGGCCGGCAAGGATCTCGGCGTCAACGTGCCGGAGCTCGGCGCCCAGGCTGAAACCGACGTCAACGGCCAGATCTCCATCCTCGAGAACGCCGTCGCCGGCAACCCGGCCGCCGTCGTCATCGCGCCGACCGAAGCCAAGGCGCTCGGCAAGCCGATCGACGAGGCAGCAAGCAAGGTCAAGGTGATCGGCATCGACTCCAGCGCCGACTCCAAGGCCTTTACCTCGTTCCTGACCACCGACAACGTCCAGGGCGGCCGCGTCGCCGCGGACGGTCTTGCAGCGGCCATCGGTGCGGCCAATGGCGGCAAGGTCGAAGGCAAGGTAGCCCTGATCACCGCGCTGCCCGGCGCCGGCTCGCTCGAGCAGCGCGCCCAGGGCTTCAAGGAACAGCTCAAGGCCAAATATCCCGGCCTCGAACTGGTCGCCGACAAATATGCCGACGGCCAGGCCACCACCGGCCTCAACATCGCGACTGACCTGATCACCGCCAATCCGGACCTGAAGGGCATCTTCGCCTCCAACCTGATCATGGCGCAGGGCGTCGGTCAGGCGATCGCCGAGAACAATCTTGCCGGTAAGGTCGGGCTGATCGGCTTCGATAGCGACGAGAAGCTGATCAAGTTCCTGAATGACGGCGTCATTTCCGGCCTCGTCGTCCAGGATCCCTATCGGATGGGCTATGACGGCATCAAGACCGCGCTCGCCGCTTCGAAGGGCGAGAAGGTCGAGGCCAATGTCGACACCGGTGCCAACCTCGTCACCAAGGCCAACATGAAGGAACCCAAGATCGACGCGCTGCTCAACCCGAAGCTCAACTGAGCCTTCGCGTAGCCGTACTCGTTTCCGGGGCCTCGTGCCCCGGAAACGACAGCCATATCGCTTGGAAATCCGCCAAGCTGGGCTAGGTTGCTCTTGCGGGCATTTCAAAGCCTCGCCGCGCGCCAAATCGTGAGGCCAATCTGGGAGGCCAATCTGGGAGGATTGTCATGACATCGACGGCGCAAGACCTGCACCCTGCCCCCGTGCTGGAGCCCGGCAGGACGATCCTCGAACTGCGCGGCCTCGAGAAGAAATATCCCGGCACCCATGCGCTGAAGCCGGTGACACTGGCTTTCAAGTCCGGCGAAATCCACGCCATCGTCGGCGAAAACGGTGCCGGCAAATCCACCCTGATCAAGCTTCTGACCGGCGTCATGCCGCGCACATCAGGCGATGTCATCTGGGAAGGCAAGCCGGCGGCGCTGGCAACCCCGCATGAGGCGATGGCGCTCGGCATCAATGCCGTGCATCAGGAAGTCGTGCTCTGCCGTCATTTGACCGTCGCCGCCAACATGTTCCTCGGCGAGGAGAATTCGCGTTTCGGCATCCTGCAGCAGCGCGCCATGGTCAAGGAAGCGCAGAAGATCATCGACGATCTCGGCTTCGACCTGCCGGCGCATGTCGTGCTCGGCGACCTTACCATCGGCCAGCAGCAGTTGATCGCCGCCGCCCGCGCCACCGTGCGCGGCACCAAATTCCTGATCTTCGATGAGCCGACCGCCTACCTCACCCGCAAGGAGGCAGACCAGCTTTTCACGCTGATCCGCCGGCTGAAGGGCGAAGGCGTGACGATCATCTACATCAGCCATCGCATGGAGGAAGTCTTCGAGCTCGCCGATCGCGTCTCCGTGCTGCGCGACGGCACGCTGGTCGGCACCAGGAACATTGCCGAGACCAACGATGCCGAACTGGTCAAGATGATGATCAACCGCTCGATCGAGCAGGTCTATCACAAGGAGCACTTCACGCCGGGAGCCGTGATCGTCGAGGCCAGGAACCTCTCGGGCAAGGGTTTCGAAAATGTCTCGATGACGGTCCGCGCTGGCGAGATCGTCGGGCTCTACGGGCTGATCGGCGCCGGACGTAGCGAGTTCGTCACCACCCTCTATGGGCGTCATAAGAAGTCGGCTGGCCAGATCCTGTGGGAGGGCAAGCCGGTTCAGATCAATTCCGAACATGACGCGATCAAGCTCGGCATGGCGCTGGCGCCGGAAAGCCGCCGCGACCAGGGCCTCTGCCTCAATTTGCCGGTCGGGCTCAATCTCAACCTGCCGATCTACAAGCGCATTTCCAAGAACCTGTTGATCTCCGGCACGCAGGAAAAGACCCAGGCCGACCGCCAGATCGCGGATCTGCGCATCAAGACGCCGACACGCAATGCGCTGGCCTCCAGCCTGTCGGGCGGCAATCAGCAGAAGATCGTCATCGGCAAATGGCTGGCGCATGGCGCCAAGCTGTTCATCTTCGACGAGCCGACGGTCGGCGTCGATGTCGGCACCAAGGCTGAGATCTACCGCCTGTTCGGCGCACTCTTGTCGAAGGGCGCCGGCATCATCCTGATCTCGTCCTATCTGCCGGAAGTCTATGAGCTGGCCGACACGCTGCATGTGTTCCGCCGCGGCAAGCTGGTGGCGACACACGGCTTCCGCACCGCCGATCACGAGGAAATTCTCACACAGGCGCTCGCCGAGAAACAAGAAAAGCTGGGAGGAAAGACATGAGCACCGAGGCGATTCCTGCCGAAAAACCCAAGCGCAATTACAACGCCCTGTTCGGGCTGACGCTGCTGGCGCTGCTGGTGCTGCTCTGGGTCATCCTGTCGCTGTCGACATCGAGCTTCGCCTCGGCCAACAACATCTCGAACCTTCTGCGTCAGGGTTCGATGATCGCCATCCTGGCGGTCGGCCAGACCTTCGTCATCATCACCGGCGGCATCGATCTGTCCGTCGGCGCGGTGGTCGGTTTTGCCACCGTCATCGCGGCGATGCTGATCAATGCCGGGGTGCCCGTCTTCCTCGCCATCCTCCTCACCTTGCTGGTCGGCGTTGCCATCGGCCTGTTTCACGGCTTCGGCATCGTCAAGATGGGCCTGCCGCCCTTCATCATCACGCTGGCGACGCTGACCTCGCTACGCGGCATCGGCCTTCTGATGACCAACGGCAACTCGATCTCGATCAACAACGATGCCTTCCAGGAGTTCTCGCGCAACTCCTTCCTCGGCGTGCCCAATCTGTTCTGGATGGTGATCCTGGTCGGCATTCCGGCCTATATCTTCCTGCATCACAGCCGTTGGGGCCGCTACCTCTTCTCGGTCGGCTCCAACGCCGAAGCCTCGCGCCTCTCGGGCGTCAATGTCCAGCGCACCATCTACATGGCCTACACGCTGTCGGGCCTGTGCGCGGCTTTTGTCGGCGTGCTTCTGGCTTCGCGCATCGGCATCGGCAACCCGACCCAGGCCGAGGGCTGGGAACTGCAGGCGATCGCGTCCTCGGTGATCGGCGGCACCTCGCTGTTCGGTGCGGTCGGCTCGGTGCACGGCCCGCTGCTCGGCGCCTTCATTCTGGCGACCATCAACAACGGCGCCAACCTGCTCAACGTCAACGCCTTCTGGCAGCGCATCATCACCGGCGTGCTGATCATCGTCATCGTCTACTTCGACGGCCTGCGCCGCCGCGGCGGCAAGTGATCACCACCGAGATCGATCGCCGGCCTGTCATGACGGGCCGGCGATTTCATAAACCTTGACTGGATTGAAGCATGAAAGCCGTCGTTTGCCGCTCGCCCGGCGACCTTGTCCTGGAAGACCGCCCCGCACCCGGTTCGCCATCAGCCGGCTGGGCGCTGGTCGCGGTCAGCCATGTCGGCATCTGCGGCACCGACTACCACATTTTCGAGGGCAAGCACCCGTTTCTCGCCTACCCCCGCATCATGGGCCATGAAGTGTCGGGAACGATCGTCGAGACCGGTGACGGTGTCGATCTTGCCATTGGCGAACCGGTCGTCATCAACCCCTATCTCTCCTGCGGCAAATGCATCGCCTGTCGGCACGGCAAACCGAATTGCTGCGTCAGGATCGAGGTACTCGGCGTCCATCGCGACGGCGCCATGTGCGAACATATCCTTGTCCCGGCGCAAAATCTCTATCCGGCCAATGGCCTGTCGCTGGCCGACGCCGCCGCCGTCGAATTCCTGGCCATCGGCGCGCATGCCGTGCGGCGCTCGCGCGCCGATCCAGGCGCCCGTGCGCTGGTCATCGGCGCCGGCCCGATCGGGCTCGGCAACGCCATCTTCGCCCGCATTGCCGGCCTCGACGTGACGCTGCTCGACATGAGCAGTGAACGCCTTGCCTTCGCCGAAAACGAACTTGGTTTCAGTGTGCTCGACGGCTCGCGCGGAGCGGTGCCCGACCTGGTCAGGGAGGCGACATCAGGCGAAGGCTTCGACGTGGTCTTCGACGCCACCGGCAACACCCAGTCGGTGCAATCGGCCTTCGCCCATGTCGCGCATGGCGGGACGCTGGTGCTGGTCAGCGTCGTCAAGGACGACATTACCTTTTCCGACCCGGAATTCCACAAGCGTGAAATGACGCTGGTCGGCAGCCGCAATGCGCTCAAGGCCGATTTCGACCACGTCGCCGCCTCGATCCGCAACGGCGCCGTGCCCATGGCCAAGCTCGTCACCCACCGCACAACGCTGGCCGGCACGCCGAGCGATCTCGCGCGCTGGGCGCACGAAAAGTCCGGCCTGATCAAGGCTGTGATCGAGGTGGGGTAGCCGGCCGCCGCCCCCCTACAGCGCCGACAGCCTCAGCTCCACCCGCTCCGCCGGAAAGCGCGAGTCGGAAAACTGGATCGGCTGGCCGTCCGGCGTGACGTTGACCGCCACCGTCACCAGCACGATGGCACCTGGCTGCAGGTCGAGGTCGGCAAGATCGGCCGCATCGGCATGGCGCGCCGACAGCACGGTCGATTGCCTGAGATAGTCGTCGATGCCGAAGCGGGCCAGCGACGCGGTGATCGAGCCGGTCTCGGCCATCGCCTTGTCGATGCCGGCAAAGCGCCTGGCCTCGAACCAAGCGGCAGCGCGCGACACAGCCCGTCCATCGGCTTCGCCGCGTGTCTCCAGCCTGATCACCTCGGTCCCCCTGGTTAATCCGAGGCCCTCGGCGACGCGCGGGCTGGCCGGCTCGACCGATGAGGCAAGCAGCACGATGTGCCGTTCCGAGGTCTGCCCTTGCAGGCCTGTCGAAAACCGCGTGCGCGCGCCGATCGGATAGGATAGCCGCTTGCGCGACAAGACGAAGGTGCCGCGCCCCTGCTCCGCCCGCAGCACGCCTTCCTGCACAAGCGCCGATATGGCGCTGCGCACCGTGTGGCGGTTGACGCCATAGCGCTCGGCCAGCACCACCTCTGGCGGCAGCGCGGCATTCTCGGCGAAATCGCCGGTGGCGATCGCCTGCAGGATCCTATCGGCAATCTGCCGCCATAGCGAGACGCCGCTGCGCCGCTCGATGCTGTCGGCTTCCTGTCGCCCGATCATGATTTGCCCCAGCCTTCTATCCCCTGTCATCCACCCGTCATGGACTCGCGCTACGTAGTATGTATAATTTGTATAATTGTCTATATCAATAGACAAATTTAACAAAGAGGAATTTAACAAAGAGGAATGCTGCCGATGCGAGGACAGGAAGCCCGCGACCAGGCCGAACGCAAGGCCGCCATGGCGACGCTGGCGCAATCGAGCGGTGACGACATCGTCCGGCTCTGGAATGAGGCCGGCCTGCCTTCGCAGGCCGAACTGCTGCGCGGTCCCGAGACCGGGCTGGTGACGCTGCGCGGCCGCATCGGCGGCGGCGGCGCACCCTTCAATGTCGGCGAGGCGACCGTCACCCGCGCCACCGTCCGGCTGCCGTCGGGACAGGTCGGCCATTGCTACGCGCTTGGCCGCGACAAGCAGAAGGCGAAGCTGGCGGCAATAGCCGACGCGCTCTGGCAGGACCCAGCCCGCCGCGCCGAGGTGGAGACCAGGCTGATCGCGCCTTTGCGGTCGGCGCTCGCCACCGCCCAGGAAAAACGTCGCGCCGAGACGGCGGCAACGAAGGTGGATTTCTTCACCATGGTTCGCGGAGAAGACTGATGGATATCGCAGCGCAATCGATCGAGGGCGGCTTCGCCGATCCGGTCTTCAACGCCCAGACGGTGTTTCGCGCGGTGATGGACGCGATGGCGCGGCCGGGCAGCGTGCAGCCTTTGCCGGCCTTGGCCCGCCCACCCGCGCCGCTCTCGGGAACTGCTGGCGCCGTGGCATTGGCGCTGTGCGACAACGACACGCCGCTCTGGCTCGACCCCGCCTTGCACACCTCCGCCGCGATCGGCTCATGGCTTGGCTTCCACACCGGCGCGCCACTCGCCAACACGCCTGCCGACGCGCATTTCGCCTTTGTCGCCACGCCTGCCGAGATGATGGCGCTCGACGGCTTTTCGCAGGGAACGCAGGATTATCCCGATAGGTCGACCACCCTGATCCTGCAGGTCGGCGATCTGACCTCCGGCGTTCCGCTGTTGCTCGAAGGCCCAGGCATCGAAGCCAGCGCCACGATCGCCCCGGCGCAGATGCCGCGTCACTTCATCGAGCAGTGGAAGCAGAACATCCAGCGCTTTCCACGCGGCGTCGACATCATCCTCGCTACGCCGGAAGGCATAGCCTGCCTGCCGCGCACCACGCGCATCAAGACGATGGAGGCTTGAAGATGTATGTCGCGGTAAAAGGCGGCGAAGCCGCAATCGCCAACGCCCACAGCCTGCTTGCCGACCGCCGGCGCGGCGACCGTTCGGTGCCGGCGCTGCGCCTCGACCAGATCGTCGAGCAGCTGGCGCTCGGCGTCGACCGGGTGATGAGCGAAGGCTCGCTCTACGACCGGGAACTCGCGGCACTCGCCATCGTCCAGGCGCGCGGCGACATGATCGAGGCGATCTTCCTGGTGCGCGCCTATCGCACCACGCTGCCGCGCTTCGGCTACACCAAGCCGATCGACACCGGCGCCATGCTGGTCGAACGGCGCGTCTCGGCGACCTACAAGGACCTGCCCGGCGGCCAGCTTCTCGGGCCGACCTTCGACTACACGCACCGGCTGCTCGATCCCGAACTTGCCGCCGGCGCCGATGTCGCCGAACCCTTGCAGCGCGAGACGGAGGCCCAGGCCATGCCGCGCGTCTCGGCGATCCTCGCCCGCGAGGGCCTGATCGAACCGGATGGCGAGATGCCTGGGGATCATGTGCCCGGCGACATCACCCGCGAGCCGCTGGAATTCCCGATGGCGCGCGACATCCGCTTGCAGGCGCTGTCGCGCGGCGACGAGGGTTTTCTGCTGGCGCTCGGCTATTCCACCCAGCGCGGCTATGCCCGCAACCACCCCTTCGTCGGCGAAATCCGCATCGGCGAGGTCGAGCTGGAACTCGACGTCCCCGAACTGCCCTTCGCCGCGCCACTCGGCAAGGTCCGCGTCACCGAATGCCAGATGGTCAACCAGTTCAAGGGTTCGGCCAAGGCGCCGCCGCAATTCACCCGCGGCTACGGCCTAGTCTTCGGCCAGAGCGAGCGCAAGGCGATGGCCATGGCGCTGTGCGACCGCGCCCTGCGCGCCTCCGAGCTCGGCGAGGACATTGTCGCCGCCGCCCAGGACGAAGAGTTCGTCATCTCGCATTCCGACAATGTCCAGGCGACCGGCTTCGTCGAGCACCTGAAGCTTCCGCACTATGTGGACTTCCAGGCCGAACTCGACCTAGTGCGGCGCATGCGCGCCGAATACGAGGCACGCGAAAACCCCACCAGGGTGGAAGAAAAGCGGGAGGGCGCGGAATGATCGAAGGCCTGTCCCACATGACCTTCATCGTCAGGGATCTCGACCGGATGACTGCCATCCTCAAGGGCGTCTTCGACGCGCGCGAGGTCTATGCCAGCGATGCCGAGCAGTTCTCGCTGTCGCGCGAAAAATTCTTCCTGATCGGCGACATCTGGATCGCCATCATGCAAGGCGAGGCGCTGCCGGAGCGCAGCTACAACCACATCGCCTTCAAGATCGACGACGCCGATTTCGACCACTACGCCGAACGCGTCGGCAGGCTAGGCCTAGACATGCGCCCACCACGCCCACGTGTCGAGGGTGAAGGTCGCTCGATCTATTTCTACGATGACGACAACCACATGTTCGAACTGCACACCGGCACGCTCAATGAGCGGCTGGCGCGCTACGCCAGGGGATTGGAGGCCGCGGAATGACCCTAGTTGCCTACGCCGCCATGCCCACCGTCGGGGAAATGGCCGCCGCCATACCCTCCATTGTAGCCACGGCTGCCGGCAACGGTCTCGCCTGTAGCGCCTTCCTTCGGTGCTGGCAGAACCATCCGTCGAAGGAAAAACAGCACCGCGCCAGCGAACACCACCAGCAGAATTCCGAGATGTATCCAACCGTCTTGGGTCATCGGAATTCGCCCCTAGTTCCGCGTCCTGGACGTCAAATCAATAGCACAATGTGGATGTGATCGCCATGACCGACATCACCACCTACAACTTTGCTTATCTCGACGAACAGACCAAGCGGATGATCCGCCGGGCGATCCTCAAGGGCATCGCCATCCCCGGCTATCAGGTGCCGTTCGCCTCGCGCGAAATGCCGATGCCTTATGGCTGGGGCACTGGCGGCGTCCAGGTCACCGCCTCGATCATCGGCCCCGACGATGTGCTGAAGGTCATCGACCAGGGCGCCGACGACACCACCAACGCGGTCTCCATCCGCGCCTTCTTCAAGAAGGTCGCCAACGTCGCTGTCACCACCGACACCGCCAGCGCCACCATCATCCAGACCCGCCACCGCATCCCCGAACATCCGCTCACTGCGGGCCAGGTGCTGGTCTACCAGGTGCCGATCCCCGAGCCGCTGCGCTTCCTCGAACCGCGCGAGACCGAGACGCGCAAGATGCATGCGCTGGAAGAGTACGGTCTCATGCATGTCAAGCTCTACGAGGACATCGCCAAGCACGGCCGCATCGCCACCACCTATGCCTATCCGGTCAAGGTCGAGGGCCGCTATGTGATGGACCCCTCGCCGACGCCGAAATTCGACAATCCCAAGATGCACCGCTCGCCCGCGCTACAGCTGTTCGGCGCCGGCCGCGAAAAACGTATCTACGCGGTGCCGCCCTTCACCGATGTCGTCAGCCTCGACTTCGAGGACCATCCGTTCGAGGTGCAGACCTTCGACCAGCCGTGTGCACTGTGCGCGGCCGAGAATGTCTATCTCGACGAGGTCATTCTCGACGACCATGGCGGCCACATGTTCGTCTGCTCCGACACCGACCACTGCGAGAAGCGGCGGGCAGATGGCCATCGCGGCCATCTTGCCCCCGAAAATCATTCTGCCCCAGAAAACATGGAGCCGGCACAATGACCGACGAACCGCTGCTGCGCGTCTCGGCGCTCTCCAAATTCTACGGCTCGCGCGTCGGCTGCGACAACGTTTCCTTCGACCTGTGGCCGGGCGAAGTCCTGGCAGTGGTTGGCGAATCCGGTTCCGGCAAGACGACGCTGCTCAACTGCCTGTCGACGCGGCTCCTGCCGTCTTCCGGCACCGCCAGCTACCGCATGCGCGACGGCCAGTTCCGCGAGCTCTACCGCATGAGCGAGGCCGAGCGCCGCTTCCTGATGCGCACCGACTGGGGCTTTGTCCACCAGAACCCGGCCGACGGCCTGCGCATGACGGTGTCGGCCGGGGCCAATGTCGGCGAGCGGCTGATGGCGGTCGGCGACCGCAACTATGGCAAGATCCGCGCCACGGCCGTCGACTGGCTGTCGCGCGTCGAGATCGAGCAGGACCGCATCGACGACGAGCCGCGCGCCTTCTCCGGTGGCATGCGCCAGCGCCTGCAGATCGCCCGCAACCTCGTCACCGGTCCACGGCTGGTGTTCATGGACGAGCCGACCGGCGGCCTCGACGTCTCGGTGCAGGCGCGCCTGCTCGACCTGTTGCGCGGGCTGGTCACCGATCTCGGCCTCGCGGCCATCGTCGTCACACACGATCTCGCCGTGGCGCGCCTGCTGTCCCAGCGCATGATGGTGATGAAGGACGGCCGCGTCGTCGAAAGCGGCCTCACCGACCGCGTGCTCGACGACCCGCGCGCGCCCTACACGCAGCTTCTCGTTTGCTCGATTCTTCAGGTTTGATGATGGCGCCAAGTCACCCCCCTCTGACCTGCCGGCCATCTCCCCCTCAAGGGGGGAGATTAGCTGTCGTTGCCGGTTTCGCCAGACTTCGACGTAGCAGAAAAAGCGAGGCAGAGACGCTGCTGATCTCCCCCCTTGAGGGGGAGATGCCTGGCAAGGCAGAGGGGGGCGGCGCCCCGCAAACGAACGACAATTGGAGAACCTTCTGATGCCGACGCCCCTCGTTGTTTCCGACGTCGCCAAGAGCTTCACCATGCATCTGCGCGACGGCATCAAGCTGCCGGTCGTCGCCGGTGTCTCGTTCTCGATCAAGGCGGGCGAATGCACCGTGCTCGGCGGCCCGTCCGGCGCCGGCAAGAGCTCGATCCTGAAAATGCTCTACGGCAACTATGCTGTCGACGAGGGCCAGATCATCGTCAGGCACGAGGATGGACTGATCGATCTCGCCCATGCCAGCCCGCGTACCGTGCTTGCCGTTCGCCGGCAAACGATCGGCTATGTCAGCCAGTTCCTGCGCACCGTGCCGCGCGTCTCGGCGCTCGACGTCGTCGCCGAACCGCTGGTCGAGCGCGGCGAGGAGCGCGAGACCGCCAGAGGCAAGGCACGCGCCCTGCTTGCGCAGCTTAACCTGCCGGAAAAACTCTGGGCTCTGCCGCCAGCAACCTTCTCCGGTGGTGAGCAGCAGCGCGTCAACATCGCGCGCGGCTTCATCACCGAGCACCCGATCCTGCTGCTCGACGAGCCGACCGCCTCGCTCGACGCCACCAACCGCGACGTGGTGATCCAACTCATCGCTGCCAAGAAGGCGGCGGGCGTTGCCCTGCTCGGCATCTTCCACGACCATGACGTGCGCGAGGCGGTGGCCGACCGCATCATCGACGTCACCGCCTTCGCTCCGGGAAAACTCGCGGCATGACCAGGAAACTGTCGGAAACGCCGTTGGTCCACCCGACGGCGGAGGTGCACAATTCGACCCTTGGCCGCTGGACGGAGATCGCCGACCGCAGCCGAGTTTCGGAATCTGAACTCGGCGACTATTCCTACATGATGCAGGATTGCGCCGTCTGGTGCGCGACGATCGGCAAGTTTGCCAACATCGCGGCAAGCGTGCGCCTCAATGCCACCAATCACCCGACCTGGCGGCCGACGCTGCACCACTTCACTTACCGCGCCTCGGACTATTGGGACGACGCCGAGCACGAGAGCGAATTCTTCGCCCAGCGCCGCGCCAAGCGCGTCACCATCGGTCACGACACCTGGCTCGGCCACGGCTCGACCGTCCTGCCCGGCGTCACCGTCGGCGATGGCGCGGCAGTCGGCGCCGGCGCGGTTGTGTCGAAGGATGTCGCGCCCTACACCATCGTCGCCGGCGTGCCTGCCAAGCCGATCCGCGAGCGCTTCGACCGCCGCACCGCCGAACGCTACCAGGCCCTTGCCTGGTGGGACTGGGACCACGCCAGGCTGCGTGCTTCGCTCGATGATTTTCGCGAGCTTTCGGCCGAGGCATTCCTGGAGAAATACGAGGGATAGTTCCTCACGTCATCGTCATCAGGGGAGCCTGTTCACATCTCTGACACAGGACTCGGACAGGACGCCATCTCCCCCAAGGAGATCGCCATGCTCGACACCGTCAGACCCTCGCTTGCCGGATTCTTTGCCGGCTCCAATCCGATGCCGCCAGTACATCTCGGCACGCGCTACGACACCTCAGGCAATTTCCTGACCGAGCCCGGCAACACCGTCGTCAGTCATCTCGTCGGCGGTTCGCCGTCCAAGGCCGTGGTGCTTGCGGTGCGCGAGAAGATGCTGGCGATGCCCGACGCCGACCGGCTCGCCTTCACGCCCGTCTCCAGCCTGCACATGACGCTGTTCCAGGGCATTATCGAATATCGCCGCCGCTTGCCCTACTGGCCGCATGACGTACCGCTCGACACCGGCATCGACGCCATGACCCGCCTTTATCTGGAACGCTTGAAGGGGTTCAAAGGCTTCGGCCCGTTCAACATCAAGGTGGTCGAAGTCGTGCCGACCGGTCTCACCGTTGCCGGCGCCACGGACGAGGATGTGCGCATCATGCGTCAATGGCGCGATGCGCTGGCGGTGCCTTTCGGCTACCGGCACCCCGATCACGACACGTACGTCTTCCACATCACCTTCGCCTATCAGATCCAGCGTCTTGCGGATGACGGGGCAGCGGCGTGGGAGGCGCTGTTCGACGATTGCCTGGCGCTTTTCGCAAGGCAGGCGCCGGTGATCGAGATCAAGCCGCCCGCCTTCTGCGCTTTCCGCGACATGAAGCATTTCGAGGAATTGCTGGTGTTCGGCTGATTGTCCGCAAGGCGCCAATGCATGTCGCCCGAAAGTGACCCTCGGTTTTGGGAGAACGACATGCATAAAAACAAAGACCTGAAGCGCGTCGCACGAATTCGTTTCAGCGCGACGCGCTTCGGCGGCCAAGCCTGTGGAGCGTAACAAAACTGACATGCTGGCGACATGGCAGGTTCATGTGGCTGCGCTAGGCGAATGCCTGACGATCAATAAGGTCCGGACTGGAACCTGCCTATGTCAGCAAGCTCTGCCACGCTCGAAATCCGCGGTGTCAGCCGACGATTTGGCAAGAACACCGCCGTCAGCGACGTCAACATCTCGATCCCGCAGGGTCAGATGGTCGGCGTCATTGGCCGTTCGGGCGCCGGCAAATCGACCCTTCTTCGCATGATCAACAGTCTTGTCGACCCCAGCCAGGGGTCGATTTTTTTTGACGGCGCCGAAGTTTCCCAGTTGCGAGGCTCGCCGCTGCGGCGCTGGCAGCGCGACTGCGCCATGATCTTCCAGCAGTTCAACCTGGTGCCGCGCCTCGACGTGCTGACCAACGTGCTGCTTGGCAAGCTGAACCACCGGTCGACCCTGTCCAACCTGCTCGGCATATTCTCGCGCGCCGAATGCGCCGAGGCCGTCGCCGCGCTCGAGCGGCTCGACATCGCCCGCACCGCACTTCAGCCCGCCGGCACCTTGTCCGGCGGACAGCAGCAGCGTGTCGCCATCGCCCGCGCCCTGATGCAGCAGCCCAAGGTGGTCCTCGCCGACGAGCCGATCGCCTCGCTCGACCCGCTCAACGCCAAGGTGGTGATGGATTCGCTGCAGGACATCAATCTGCGCGAAGGCATCACCGTGGTCACCAATCTGCATACGCTGGATACCGCGCGCGCCTATTGCAACCGCATCATCGGTATGGCCGCTGGCAAGGTCGTCTTCGACGGCCCGCCCGAAGAGCTCACTCGTGAGGCCGTTCGCCTCGTCTACGGCGCCGACAGCAATGGCGCAGAGATATCGGAGGCCATCACCTCCACAAGCGTTGCCTTCAAGCAAAAGATCGCTGCATCCGCCGGACCGCTCGAACCTGCATTCCCAGGTTACTGAGTTCAAGAAAGAGCGGCTCGGATCGTCCGCCCGCGTCAAGGGCAATTGTCAAGATCAAGAACGCTGCCGGCGCGGGGCCGGAACTTACAGGAGAGACATCAAATGTTCAGGAAGATGGTTTTCAGCGCCGTTTCGGTGCTCGCCATGGCGACCAGCATGGCCCACGCCGCCGATCTGAAGGAATTCCGCGTCGGCATCCTCGGCGGTGAAAACGAGACCGACCGGCTGCGCAACTACCAGTGCCTGGCCGATCATCTGAAGACCGAATTCGGCTTCGAGAAGGTCTCGCTGTTCCCCGCCGCCGATTATGACGGCGTCATCCAGGGCCTGCTCGGCGGCACGCTGGACTTCGCCGAACTCGGCGCCTCCGGCTATGCCAGCGTCTATCTCAAGGACCCCAAGGCGGTCACCCCGATCCTCACCACCAAGCAGACCGACGGCTCGACCGGCTATTATTCGATCGGCCTGGCTCTGAAGACCTCGGGCATCACCGACATCAAGTCGGCCAAGGGCAAGAAGCTCGGCTACGCCGATCCGGATTCGACCTCCGGCTACCTGATCCCGCTGACCCAGATTCCGAAGACCACCGGCGCCTCGAACGAGACCTTCTTCGCTTCGACCCAGTTCAACGGCGGTCATGAGAACAACGTCCTGGCCGTGCGTGACGGCAAGGTTGACGTCGCGGTCGACGATTCCTCCGGCATCGGCGACTTCAAAAACGGCTACACTTCGGGTACCTTCCACAAGGAAGTCGCCAAGGGCGCCGTCGACCCGAACGACTTCGTCGAAGTCTGGCGTTCGGGCCTGATCCCGAACGGCCCGCTGGTCGTGCGCACCGCGCTCGGCGACGAGATGACCGCCAAGCTCACCGCTTTCTTCACCGACCTGCCGAAGAAGGACAAGGCCTGCTTCGAAGGCGTCGAAGGCGGCGATTTCACTGGCTACGTCCCGGTGAAGCCGGACTTCTACAGCGTCATCGTCGAAGCCCGTAAGGCAGCCATCGGCGGCTAACGGCGAAATCGGAAAGGGCGGTGCTGAAAACACTGCCCTTTTTGCATCTCCGATCATGACCCTTTCCGTGACAACCCCCTCGTTGACAGCCTCTTCTGGCGCCACCCACCCGATGGCCGATGCCTGGCGACGCCAGACGTCGCTGCGCAGATTCTATACCGTGCTCGGCGTCGGCCTGCTGCTCGCCGCGATGTTCGCCAGCATGTGGTTCGCCGACGAAGCCAATGCCGGGCATTTCTTCGACCGGCTGCCGCATATTCTGGATTTCTTGAGCTGGCTGGTCCCCAAGCACTGGAACGACGTCTGGCGGGCATTGTTCGACATTGCCTCGCCGCATGACACCGGCACCCAGGAATACAACTTCCCGCTCGGGCGCGTTTATGTCTGGGGCGGATTTTACATTCCCGAATATTTCGAGCTGATGCTGACCACGGTGAACGTGGCGCTGGTCTCGACCTTCATCGGCTTCACCTTCGCCGTGCCGTTTTCCTTCATCGCCGCGCGCAACCTGACGCCCCATCCGGCGCTGAGGCTGATCGTCAAGCGCTTCATGGAGCTGCTGCGCGCCTTCCCCGAAATCGTCATTGCGGGCCTGTTCGCGGCCATCGTTTCCATCGGCCCGATCGCCGCCATCATCGCCATCGGCCTGCATTCGATCGGCGCGCTCGGCAAGCTGTTCTACGAGATCAACGAAAACATCGACATGCGTGCCGAGGAAGGCTTGCGCGCGGTCGGAGCCAACTGGTTCGAGCGCGTGCGCTTCGCCGACCTGCCGCAGGTGCTGCCGAATTTCATGTCCTACACACTGCTGCGCGTCGAGATAAATGTCCGCGCCTCGACCATCATCGGCGCCGTTGGCGGCGGTGGCATCGGCGAGGAGTTGAAGCTCTCCATCTCGCGCGGCTTCGGCGCCAAGACACTGGCGCTGGTGCTGCTCCTGTTCACGACCATCTTCATCATCGACCAGTTCTCCGCCTGGCTGCGCCGCAAGCTGGTCGGCGAGCAGGCCTTTATGATGGGAGCGTGAACCATGACGACCATGACCGCCGAGGAGATACTGTCGATCGAGGAACGTTACCCCCAGGTGTTCCGGCGGCCGCTGTACAAGCGCTTCGCGCCGCTCTTCCTGTTCGTCGGCATCCTGACGTACCTCATCTATGTCCTATGGTTCTTCAGCCTGCCGCAAGTGCTGCGGGAATCGCACTGGGAGCGTCTGCCGCTCTTCCTCACACAATGGATCAGCTACGATCTACAGCCCGAGTTCCGCCTCGACCAGCCGGAGATCACGCCAAAATACCCGCGCTTTTCCGCGCTTGGCGAAAACCCCAACCCCGACTGGGTGATCAGGAACCCGGACGGCACCTTCACCGTGCTGATCGACGGTCCGGCGAAATCCGTCACCTTCGACAAGGCGCAGGCAACGATCGTGGCCAATGGCGAAACGGTGCCGGTTGCGCTGAGCAGCGGCAAGCCGGTGATATCAGGCCCGGTGCCGGACTGGATCACCGCGCATGACGACGAGGTGGTCGCCAAGATGGGCTTCGTCGGCGAGGTGCGCGTCACCGTCGACCGCGTCAAGGTGCGCAAGCGCTTCCTCGGCTGGGCGAATTTCGTCTTCGACACACGCTCGCCTTTCTTCGGCAAATCGGCCGGAGAAGTGGTCTCGCTGATCGTGTCCGGTCCTGAGCTGAAGCCGGGCACCTCGAACCTCGCGCTGGCCGGCGACAACATCTGGAACAACGCCCAGTGGCAACACGGCGACGTTTGGACGAAGCTTTTGCAGACCATCGTCATGGCGTTCCTGGGCACGCTGCTCGGCGGCATCGTCGCTTTCCCGCTTGCCTTCTTCGCCGCCCGTAACATCACGCCGAGCGGCGTGCTCAGTCAGGTCCTGAAACGCTTCTTCGACTTCATGCGCTCGGTCGACATGCTGATCTGGGCGCTGTTCTTCACCCGCGCC
This sequence comes from Mesorhizobium loti, assembly GCA_002356515.1. Classification (NCBI taxonomy): domain Bacteria; kingdom Pseudomonadati; phylum Pseudomonadota; class Alphaproteobacteria; order Hyphomicrobiales; family Phyllobacteriaceae; genus Mesorhizobium; species Mesorhizobium loti. The sequence continues at coordinate 3,125,215 of AP017605.1, forward strand.
TTCGGCCCCGGTCCGCTGGCGGGCAGTGCCGCGATCTTCTTCACCGAGATCGGCACGCTCGGCAAAACCTACTCCGAGGCGCTGGAGAACATCGACGACAAGCCGCGCGAAGGTGTGTTGTCGACCGGCGCCAACGGCCTCCTGGTGCAGCGCTACGGCGTGATGCCGGAAGTGATACCGGTCTTCATCAGCCAGACGCTCTACCAGTGGGAATCCAACACCAGGGGCGCCACCATCATCGGCGCCGTCGGCGCCGGCGGCATCGGCCTGAAACTGTGGGAAGCGATGCGCACCAACTCCAACTGGGCCAACGTCTTCTACATGGTGCTGCTGATCCTGTTGGTCGTCTTCATCTTCGACAACATCTCCAACTTCCTGCGCCGCCGACTGAGCCGGACGATCCACGACTACAACAGGCTGCAGGCCGAGCACGGTTAACCTTGTGACCCACAGGCGCGGGCATCGCATAGTGCCGCGCCATGGTTCGACCCCCACTCCGTCGAGCTGCGCTCGACACCTCTCCCCCGATCGACGGGGGAGAGGAAAGGCGCCAGGCTGTCCGAGCCGACACCTGTCCTTCTAGGCCGAGGCTTCGAGCCACCAGGCTCCCTTTCCTCTCCCTCCGGAGGGGGGAGAGGTGGCTCGGCTGTCCGAACCGGATAGATAGGTAACAGAATGGACCGATAGCATGGGTGACAGTTTTCTTGTCCGCCGGAGGACCGGCGATGGTTTGGCGAGAGACTGGCATCATGGACGAGCGGCTACGGTTTGTTGTGGATTGCCTTGCGGGTGAGGAGACGATGAGTGCGCTTTGTGCGGGTTACGGCATCTCGCGCAAGAGCGGCTACAAATGGCTTGGGCGTTATCGGGAGTTTGGCCCGGAAGGTTTGCACGATCGGCCGCGAGCGCCGCTCAATCACGGCCGGGCGACGCCTTGGGATGTGGTGGAGCGGATCGTGGCTATGAAGGAGGTCCACCCGTTGTGGGGACCCAAGAAGATCATGGCCAGGCTCAAGCGTGCGGAGCCCTGCTGCGGCTGGCCTGCGGTCTCGACGGCCGGTGAGATTCTGAAGCGGCATGGACTTGTGGGGCGTAAGCGCAGGCGCTGGAAGGCGGCAGGCAATGGTCCATGGCCGAAAGCTTCAGAGCCGAACGCGGTGTGGACCGGGGACCACAAGGGCTGGTTCCGGACCCGTGACGGGTGGCGTTGTGAGCCGTTGACGGTGATGGATGCATCGAGCCGCTACCTTCTGGCGCTGGAAGCGACGGGTTCGACGGCGGACGCCGAGGCCTGGCCGGTGTTCGAGCGGCTGTTTGAAGAGCATGGGCTGCCGGATCGCTTCAGAAGCGACAATGGCCCACCCTTCGCATCGCCCGGCGTCACGGGTCTGACGCCGCTTGCGGCGCGCTTCATCAAGCTTGGCATCACGCTGGAGCGGATTGCGCCCGGCAAGCCGCAGCAGAACGGACGCCATGAGCGCTTTCATCTGACCATGCTGCCGATGGCTAAGGAACCCGCGGTCGACAGAACAGCCCAGGGCCAAGCCTTCGAGGCCTTCCGGCGCAGCTACAATGAGGAACGCCCGCATGAGGCACTGGCCATGGACACCCCAGCCCAGCATTACCGCCCCTCACGGCGCGCCATGCCAAGAACGCCGCCCGAGCCCGATTATCCGGACGAGGCGGCGGTGCGCCGTGTGCGCCACAATGGCGAGATCAAGTGGAATGGCGGCTTCGTCTATGTCTCGCAAACACTGGCCGGCGAAGCGGTCGCCGCCGCAGAGACCGAAGACGGCGAATGGATGCTCAGCTTCCATGCTCATCCGCTCGGCATCATCGACACCAGGCGCATGAAGCTTGTCCGTCGCAGCGCCGCGCCAACCAAACCGCTTGGCGCTGCGACGGACGCATAGGGGGAGAACTGTTACCCATGTATCCGGTTTAAAGTGTTACCCATCTATCGGCTGGACACGGCAAAGCCGAGACGGAGTGGGGGAACCACTCGGCAATCGCCGCGAACGCAAATAGAAAATGGACAAGGCTCAACATTGGCTCGCCTCGCGCCAAGGGTCGCCGACGCAGTCTTCTTTGCGTCACCCTCACCCGACCAGGGCGCTAAGCCGCCTTCTTCCACCCGTTCCTGATATGCTTGTACCCCTCCCGGTACACCGCCTCCGGCGTCTCCGCGAAATCGCGCCACACCTTCGTCGCCGCCGCCAGGTCCTTCAGCGACCGGCCAAACGACTCGATCGTCAGCCAGTCGTCATAACCGCTCTTGCGGATCGCCGCGAACGTCTCTTTCCATGGGATGTTGCCGCGCCCCGGCACGCCGCGATCGTTCTCCGATATGTGGATGTGCACGACATTCCTGCGATGCTTCGTATAGGCGCCGATCGGGTCGGCCTCCTCGATATTGGCATGAAAAGTGTCGTACATCGCCTTGATGTGTGGTCGGCCGACGGCATCGATGTGCTCCGACAGGTCCGCCATCGTGTTGAAGAGATAACATTCGAAGCGGTTCAGAGCCTCCAGCCCGATGGTCACGTTGCGCTTGCCGGCATGGTCGCCGATGGCGCGCTGCGAGGCGACGGAACGGTTCTTCTCGGCGGGTGTCGGCCCGCTGCCGGAAAAGGCGCCGAGCGTCGAATGCAGCGGCCCGCTAAGCGTCCTGGCGCCGAGCGCATCGGCGCAATCGACAGCCCATTTCATGTAAGCGATACCGGCCTTGCGCGTTGCCGCATCCGGCGAGATCAGGTTCATCGAGGGATCGCCCATCGCCGAGACCGCGGTCCGCTCCAGCCCGATGCGGTCGAGCAGGTCGCCAAGCTTTTTGTAGTCGTCTGGCGTGCCGGCGAAAATCGGTATCTCGACACCGTCGAAACCCGTCGCCTTGATGTCGCGAAGCAGCGGCTCGTGTTTTTTCGAGACGCTGGTCGTCCACAAGAACATGCACATGCCGATTTTCATCGACGCCCCTCCCCCATTTGATGGCGCGTTCTGGCTGTCCCCGCCAGCTTCGCGCAAACTCCCCCTCATCCGGCCGCTCCGCGGCCACCTTCTCCCCGAGGGGAGAAGAGATTTAGCGTTGGCGCCGGCACCTCCTCTCCCCTCGGGGAGAGGTCGGATTGCCCCGAATTGCCCTTTGCAATTCGGCTGGCAATCCGGGTGAGGGGGAGGCGCGCGCGACTACAGTTTCGTCCACGCTCCGTTCTTCTTCGACGACTTCACGCAGGCCTCGATGAAGGCCATGCCTTCGACGCCGTCGTGGATGGTCGGGAAGACGACATCCTTTGCCGGTTTGCCACCCTTCTTGCGCGCCGCGCGGATGGCGCGTGCAGCCTCCTGGTAGATGTTGGCGAAACCTTCGAGATAGCCTTCCGGGTGGCCAGATGGCACGCGGCTGACGCGGCCCGCCACCGGCAACGCCCCGGCGCCGTTGCGGGTGATCAGCTGCTTGGGTTGGCCGAACGGCGTGTACCAGAGATAGTTCGGATCAGCCTGCACCCATTCCAGCCCACCCTTCGAGCCATAGATGCGCAGCTTCAGCCCGTTCTCATGGCCCGGCGCCACCTGGCTGGCCCAGATCATGCCCTTGGCCGGATGCGTCTTGCCGGTGGGCTTGAAGCGCAGCATGACGTTGACATTGTCGTCGAGCAGACGCCCCGGCACGAAGGCATCAAGATCGGCCGACAGCGAATCCAGTTCCAGCCCAGAGACGAAGCGGGCGAGATTGTAGGCATGGGTGCCGATGTCGCCCAGCGCACCGCCCGCCCCCGCCTGTTTCGGATCACCGCGCCATGAGGCCTGCTTCTGGCCGGTGGCGGCGAGATCCTCGGTCAGCCAGTCCTGCGGATATTCCGACTGCACGATGCGGATGTCGCCAAGCACGCCCTTGGCCACCATTTCGCGTGCCTGCCGCACCATCGGATAGGCGGTGTAATTGTGGGTCAGCACGAACACCTTGCCGGTTTTCTCGACGACCGCGGCGAGCCTTTTCGCCTCGGCCAGTGTCGTTGCCAACGGTTTGTCGCAGATCACGTGGATGCCGGCCTCGAGGAAGGCCTTGGCAGCCGGCACGTGGACATTGTTAGGCGTGACGATGGCCACCGCCTCGATGCCGTCAGGGCGCTTGGCTTCGGCCTTGGCCATCTCGGCATAAGAAGCGTAGCTGCGGTCCGGATCGAGCCCGAGTTCGGCCGCCGAGGCCTTGGCGCGCTCGGGGTTCGCCGATAGCGCACCAGCCACCAGCACGAACTCATTGTCCAGACGCGCCGCGATGCGGTGCACCGCACCGATGAAGGCGCCTTGCCCGCCACCGACCATGCCATAGCGGATCGGGCCGCCTCCCGTTTCCGACTTCGATGCGCCGACCATGTTTTTTCTCCTGGCTGTTGCTCACCTCCCCCTTGAAGGAGGTCGATCCGCGCAGCGGATCGGGTGGGGTCGTAGAGGTGGAGCTCGGCCTGAACCGACCCACCCGGCCCTTCGGGCCACCCTCCCCTCGAGGGGGAGGGAAAGTAGCGCTAGATACCCATCATGGCGCGCAGCAGCTTCTTGTCCGTGGTGCCGCTGGCAAAATCGTCGAATGCCCTTTCCGTCACGCGGATGATGTGATGCTGGATGAAAGGCGCGCCTTCGGCCGCGCCGTCTTCGGGATGCTTCAGGCAGCACTCCCATTCCAGCACCGCCCAGGAATCATAATTGTACTGCGTCAGCTTGGAGAAGATGCCGCCGAAATCCACCTGCCCGTCGCCGAGCGAGCGGAAGCGGCCGGCGCGGTTGGTCCAGCTCTGATAGCCGGAATAGACGCCTTGCCGACCGGTCGGATTGAACTCGGCGTCCTTGACGTGGAACGCCTTGATGCGCTCGTGATAGATGTCGATGAATTCGAGATAGTCGAGCTGCTGCAGCAGGAAGTGCGACGGGTCGTAGTTGATGTTGCAGCGCTTGTGGCCGCCGACTGCATCAAGGAACATCTCGAAGGTCGCGCCGTCGAACACGTCCTCGGAGGGGTGAATTTCGTAGCCGACATCGACGCCATTGTCCTCATAGACATCGAGGATCGGCTTCCAGCGTTTGCCGAGTTCGCCAAAGGCCTCCTCGATCAGTCCGGCCGGCCGCTGCGGGAAGGGATACAGGTAAGGGAAAGCCAGCGAGCCCGTGAACGACACCGAAGCGTTCAGTCCGAGATTGCGCGATGCCTTGGCGCCGAACTTCATCTGTTCGACCGCCCATTTCTGCCGCGCCTTCGGATTGTTGTGGACCGAGGGCGGCGCGAAACCGTCCATCTGGGCGTCATAGGCCGGGTGCACCGCCACCAACTGCCCCTGCAGATGCGTCGACAATTCCGTGATCTCGACGCCGGCATCGGCACAGATGCCCTTCACCTCGTCGCAATAGGCCTTGGAAGAGGCCGCTTTTTTGAGATCGAACAGGCGCGCGTCCCAGGTCGGGATCTGCACGCCTTTGTAGCCGAGACCGGCGGCCCATTTGGTGATCGAGGCCAGCGAATTGAATGGCGCTGCGTCACCCGCGAACTGCGCCAGAAACAGTCCAGGGCCCTTCATTGTCGTCGGCATCGGCATCCTCCCTCATTGTGTCGCGACCAAGCATAGCGCCGATTGGAAGCAGGGCCAGCCATTTTGGTCTTTTCGCACCGGGCGCTTTGCAGGCACTGCCATTCTGGTATTACCAAATAGCGAAATTTGGTCAAGCCTAACAATGCACCGGCAAAGCCCTCGGCACATCTGAAGTATCGGCATATATCGCAATACAATCAATGGAGTAATTCGCACAAAAAGTTGCGCCTCTGCGCTTCTTGCCGTTCCAGGCAATTTGCTGTAGACCTCGCTTCAGGCCCAATTGGTCGAACCAGTTTGCGAGAAAAGGCTGGGGATGCCTTGGGGAGGAACCCTTGCGTCGCCTTTCGGCGATGCATGTCGCAGGCAAACCATACGGACGAATTTGGGAAGGACAGACCATGCATCTTTCGACGCACAACTGGATGCGTGCGGAGCCGTTGGAGACGACGCTCAAGCGCATCAAGAAGTTCGGCTATGAGTCGATCGAGATTTCCGGTGAGCCCGACCAGTACAAGACCAAGGAGACGCGGGCACTCTTGAAGGAGCATGGCATCCGTTGCTGGGGCGCGGTGACCTTGATGCTGGGCGAACGCAACCTTGCCGCCAAGAACCAGGGCCAGCGCGAGCGCTCGGTGCAGTACGTCAAGGACGTGCTGACCATGGTCAGCGAGCTTGACGGCGAGATCATCACGCTTGTCCCCGCGACCGTCGGCAAAGTGGTGCCGGACGGTACCGAGGAGGAGGAATGGAAGTGGGTGGTCGACGCGACCCGCGAGTGCTTCACCCACGCCAAGAAGGTCGGCGTCAAGATCGCCGTCGAGCCGCTCAACCGCTTCGAAACCTATCTGTTCAATCGCGGCGCCCAGGCGCTGGCGCTGGCCGACGCGGTCAGCCCCGAATGCGGCGTCTGCCTCGACGCCTACCACATCCATATGGAGGAATTTAACGTCCATGACGCCATCCGTCAGGTCGGAAAGCGCCTGTTCGACTTCCATGTCGCCGACAACAACCGCTTCGCCGCCGGCCTCGGCCAGATCGACTGGCCCAGGATCGTCGCCACCTTGAAGGAAGTCGGCTACGACGGTGCATTGACCAACGAGTTCGTCGCCCCGGTCGACCGCACGCCGGCAGCGCCCTATCCCGACATGGTCGAGCGCCACCCGGTCGATATCTCGCCTGAGCAGCTGAAGTTCATCCAGGACCACGGCTCCAGTGTGCTCACCGAAAAATTCTACACCGACCAGATGCGCATCACCGCCGAAACGCTGCTGCCGCTGATCAAGTAGTCGACGTCTGTTGGGAAATTCGCCTTTCCGCCCTGACCGGCGGCAGGGCCGGGGAAGAATATGCGCATCAAGACCGTCCAAGCCTGGTGGGTCCGCATCCCGATCGAAGCCGCGCGGCAGCACCGCAGCGACTTCGGCCATGTGACGACCTTCGACGCCGCCATCCTGCGCATCGAAACCGATGACGGGCTCATCGGCTGGGGCGAAGGCAAGAACGCCGCCGGCAGCGCCGGCAGCTACGGCGCCCTTGTCCATATGCTGAACCATGAGGTCGGGCCGCAGTTGATCGGCCGTGATCCGGCCGATATCGGCATCATTTGGGAGATGCTCTACAATGGCGTGCGCCACGACAGCGCCGCGCGCGCCGGCCACGCCATGCCGCAACTGGCGCGGCGGGGCATGAGCATCGCCGCCATCAGCGCTGTCGACATCGCGCTCTGGGATATCCTCGGCAAGTCGCTCGGCCAGCCGGTCTGGCGACTGCTCGGCGGCCGCAAGGTCGATCGCATGCAGGCCTATGCCTCGGGCGGCTGGGCCTCAGCCGATGCCATAGGCGAGCAGTTGAAATCCTACATCGCCCGGGGCGGCTTCAAGGCGCTGAAGATGCGGGTCGGCGCCATGGATGGCGCAGCACACATTTCCGCTGCCCGTGTCCGTGCCGCGCGCCAGGCGCTCGGCCCCGATGTCGAGCTGATGGTCGACGCTCACGGCACCTATACGGTTGCCGAAGCCAAACGCTTCATCCATCTCGTCGGCGACCTCGATCTCGCCTGGTTCGAGGAACCCGTGATCGCCGACGACAAGCCGGGCATGGCGGAGGTGCGCGCCTCCGGTACCGTGCCGATCGCCACCGGCGAAAGCGAGGCGACGCGCTATGCTTTCCGCGACCTCGCAATGCTCAAGGCCGCCGACATCTTCCAGCCCGATCCCGCCTTTTGCGGCGGCATCAGTGAGGCGATGAAGATCGGCACCATCGCCAGTGCCTTCAACCTGCGCTTCGCGCCGCATCTGTGGGCCGGCGCCCCCTGCTTCTTCGCCGGCTTGCATGTCTGCGCCGCCTCGCCATCGAGTTTCACCGTCGAATATTCGCTTGGCGCCAACCCGATGATCCACGATCTGATCGAAGAGACTGTCGAAGCTAGGGACGGTATGATAGCGATCCCGGAAAAGCCCGGATTGGGGTTCACCGTTTCAGAGCGATTCCTGGAGGCGCACGCGCAACGCAATTGACGATGAAAGAAAAGAACCTTCTCGCGGAACTCGCAGCCTATCTGTTCTCCCACTCGGACAGCGAGACCGGCCGCACGCCGTCGGAGCGTGAACTGGCGGAGCATTTCGCTGTCAGCCGCGGCCAGATCCGCGAGGCGCTGGCCATCCTGGAAGCGATGCGCATCGTCGAGCGCCGCGCCAAGTCCGGCATTTACATCGACACCAAGCAGGCGAGCGTCGAGGCGCTAGCGCTGTTCGCGCGCGCCGGCCTGCCGCTCGATCCCTTGCAGATTTACGAGACGGTCGAATTGCGCAAGATCCACGAGATCAAGGCCGCCGAGCTTGCCTGCTCGCGTGCCACCGAGGAGAATTTCGAACGGCTGCGCGAAATCCTCAAGGCTTCCGAGGAGCGCATAGCCGCCGGCGAAGGTCTGGCCAAGGAGGACCGCGAATTCCACCTGGAGATCGTGCGCGCCACCAAGAACAGCGTGTTCCACAACATCTGCAGCGTCTACTATCTGATGGGCGAACAGCGCCTGCCGATCTACTTCAACGACCCTGAACGCAGCGTGCGTTCGCATGCTGAACACGTGCAGATCTACGAGGCGCTGCTGCGCCGCGACGGCAATCTCGCCCAGGCGCTGATGAGCGCCCATCTGCAAGGGGCGGAGAGCTACTGGAAGGGTCTGATCGAGGGCGGCAATGCGGCAGCGCCCCTAAGCCCGGCGCTCGAAAAGGCCTGAGCGTGGCCCAGACCGTGCCCAAGATCCTGTCGACCCATCCGCTGCATCCACGCGCCTCGGCCAAGCTTGCCGGCGCCGGCCAGCTTGTCATCGCATCGGCGCTCGACCCCGCCACCTTGACCGCGGAGGCCAAGGATGCCGATATCGTCATCGTGCGCGCGCCCCTGCCGCCGGCGCTGTTCGAGGGCGCCTGGAAGCTGAGAGCCGCCATCCGCCATGGCGCAGGGCTCGACATGATCCCGATGGAGGCAGCGACGGCCGCCGGCGTGCTGGTGGCCAACGTGCCGGCCGTCAATGCCCGCTCGGTGGCGGAACATGTGATATTCACCGCACTTGCGCTGCTGCGGCAATTCCGCAGGGTCGACCGCGACCTGCGCGCCAAGGGCTGGCTCGCCGGACGCGAACATGCCAACGCCAACATCGAGCTCGCCGGCAAGACCATCGGCATTGTCGGTCTCGGCGCCGTCGGCCAGGCCGTCGGGCATATCGCGGCGCACGGCTTCGACCTGAAAGTGGTGGCTACGACGCGCAGCATGCAGCCGGCGCCCGAAAAAGTCGGTTTCCTCTCCATCGACGCGCTGGTCGAGCAGAGCGACATCATCGTGCTCTGCTGTCCGCTGACGCCGGAGACGCGCGGCCTGATCAGCCGCGAGCGCATCGCCCGCATGAAACCCACTGCGCTTTTCATCAACGTGTCGCGCGGGCCGGTGGTCGATGACGACGCCCTGATCGAGGCCTTGCGGGAACGCCGCATCGGCGGTGCAGCACTCGACGTGTTTTCGACGCAGCCGCTGCCGTCCAATCATCCCTATTTCGGCTTCGACAACGTCATCATCACCCCGCACATGGCAGGCATTACCGAGGAATCGATGATGCGCATGGGCGTCGGCGCGGCGGGTGAAGCCTTGCTGGTGCTGGCCGGCAAACTGCCGGTCAATCTGCGCAATCCAGAAGTGGTCGATCACTATCGGCGGCGGTTTCCGCTCGACCTATAGCAATCGCGGTTTCGCCCCAATTCTCCGCGACGGTGCGGCCATGTCCGGTCTTCGCCTCGCATTTTTGATTGCCGCAGCCTCGTCCATCTGCACATTGCCGGCATTCGCCGCGGCCGAAAGCAGCTATGTCTATTGCGACAATGGGCTGCGCTGCTTCAAGGCGCCCTGCCCGTCGAACAGCGTGCTCGACCTTGCCACCGGCAAGATCATCAACGGTGTGTCGATCGATGCCAGCGGGCTGCCGCAGGCCGACAAGGCGATAGTGGATCAGTCCGACGTGCTGTACAGCGGGAAAATTGTCGTCAGGGGTTCGATCGAGCAGCGCACCCAGACCATCACCGGCAAGGATTACAGCCTGCCCTGGCTGGTCGCGACCCGGATCGTGCGCACCGCCAAGGACAGCGAACGCAAGCACTGTTCATCGCCCTGATCCGCCAATCGCCGATCAGCCGGCCAGCAGCCTCTCCACCTCGGCGGCAATCCGCAGCAGATTCCGGTCATGGCCATTGCGCGCCACCAGCATCAGTCCGGCCGGCAGCGCCATATCAGGCATCGGCAGCGAGATCGCGCAGAGATCGAACTGGTTGGCGACCTGTGTGTTGTGCAGCAGCAGGCCTTCGACGCGGTCGCGCAGTTCGGCATCCTCGGCCATCGAACCAATGGTCGGCGCCGTCACCGGCGTGGTCGGCAGCGCCAGCACATCAACCGATGTCAGCCGCTCATCCATGGCGGCGGCCAGAGCGGTGCGGCGGCGCAGGGCCCTGATATAGACCGGCGTCGGCAGCATCGATGCCCGCGACAGAGGTCCGCTGACATGCGGGTCGACTGGCACCGCCGCGCCCGTCGCCAGCCAGTCGGCATGCACTTCGGCCCCCTCCATGGCAGCGATCGAGCCACGTTTGGTCGCCGCGCGCAGATCGGCAATCATGTCGTCGATCGATAGATCCGCAATGCGCGCGCCAGCCTGTTCGATCTTGCCGAGACAACGTTCGAACGACGTCATGACCTCACCTTCCGTGTCGCCGAAAAGAACGCCCCGCGGCACACCAACGCGAAGTCCCGCGAGCGATATGGCCACCAGTTCGGTCGGCACCTCGCCGGCCATCACGGCGTCGGCGGCGGCACATTGCGCGACGGTTCGGGCAAGCGGCCCGATCGAGTCCAGCGTGCCCGACAGCGGAAAGGCACCAGAGAGCGGCACGCGCCGCGCCGTGGGCTTGAAGCCGACGACACCATTGAGCGCCGCCGGAATGCGGATCGAGCCACCAGTATCGGATCCGATCGATATGTCGCTCGTCCCCTCGCCGACGGAAACACCGGCGCCCGAGGACGAACCGCCGGGGATACGGCTGGCATCGACGGCGTTACCTGGCGTGCCGTAATGCATGTTGTCGCCGATCGCGGTGAAGGCGAATTCGGTCATGTTGGTCTTGCCGATGATGACCGCTCCGGCCTGCCGCAGCCGGCTGACGATGGCCGCATCGCGCAACGCGGGTGCCGCTGTCCTGCGCATCAGCGAGCCTGCAGCGGTCGCCTCGCCGGCGACATCGAACAGATCCTTGATCGAGACGATTGTGCCGTCGAGTGGTCCCAGCGTGACGCCGGCTCGGGCGCGGGCGTCGCTGGCGTCAGCCGCGGCCCGCGCAGCCTCGGCATAGAGCTTGGTGAAGACCTTCTCGTCGGCCGCACGATTGGCAAGACGTGACAGGATGATTTCGAGATGGTCGTGAATGGATTGCATGTCGATGTCGGACTCCGCCAGGATGCAACGTCTTTAAAGCAATTCCAGGAAAAGTGTGTAGCGGTTTTCCGTTCGGAATTGCGAAAAAACAATGACTTAACGCGGCCGCTTGGGCTTGCGGAAGGGATAACCCGGCCAGCGTGCCTTTGCACCTGCCAGCGATAGGAAGATGCTGATGCTGTACAAAGGCAGCTGCCACTGCGGCAAGGTCGCCTTCGAATTCAAGGCGGAACTGGCCGGCGCCATCAGGTGCAATTGTTCGATCTGTTCGCGCAAGGGCGCGCTCTTGTGTGCCATCCCGCATAAGGACCTGACGGTCCTGGCCTGGGGCGATGATCTGGGCACCTATTCATTCGGCAATCAAGCGATGGCGCACCGCTTCTGCCGCACCTGCGGCATCCACCCTTTCGCCGAGGATGTCCGCGAAGGCGGCGAACGCAGCGCCTATATCAACCTCAACTGCGTCGCCGATCTCGACCCGTCCACCCTGTCGGTCTTCGATTTCGACGGGCGCTCGGCCTGATTGCCTTACCGGTAACCCGTTGCGTCGGCGGGCTTGCCGGCGTCCTGGACCTCCGGCACATAGCGCCAGGCATCGGGCCGCGAACCGTCGAGATCGGTAAAGCCATAGACCTGCGCCAGCCCGCCGCTGGACAGCGACTGCCCGTTCCAGCGCGAACGATCCGGATCGGCAGCCAAAGCGGTAACGGCACGGCCGATAAAGCGCGGCGTCTCCGAAATAATGAAATGCGGCACTTTTGCCGTGGCATCGCGCCAATTCTCCTCGCGTACTCCAAAGGCCTCCAGCATCATCTCCGACCGCAGCCAACCTGGCGTCAAAGAGACGGAGGTAGCACCGTGTTTCGCGAGATCCTTGGCATGAGTCCAAGCCATACGGTTCACCGCGACCTTGGCAAGGTCGTAGAACGGCGACAGGCGGTAGTGCTCGGCATTGTATTCGGCCGTGCCGTCGGTGACTTCCACCAGCAGTCCGCCCGGCCGCTCGATCATGAGGGGCAGCGCATGGTGGGCGGTGATCAGATGCGTGTCGATGGCTAGGCGCAGCATGCGCAAGCCATTGTCCAGATTGTGCTCCCAGACCGGCTTGTCCCATTCGAACAGCTTTTCACCGCCCCAGATGTCGTTGACCAGTATGTCGAGGCGGCCCTGTTCGGTGCGGATGCGCTCGACCAGCCTGCGCACATCCTCGGCCACAAGATGATCGACCTGCACGGCGATGCCCTTGCCGCCGTTCGCGTTGACCAGTTCCGCCGTCTCCTCGATTGTTTCGGGCCGCGCATATTCGGATTGCTGGGCACGCGTGCTCCGTCCCGTGACATAGACCGTGGCGCCGGCGGCGCCGAGCTCGACCGCTATGCCGCGTCCGGCACCTCGCGTGCCGCCGGCGACCAGGGCAACTTTTCCTTGCAACGTCATTGAACTCTCCCAAGAACGGCACCATCGATGAAACCCGAGCTGGCCTGCGCCGCTCGCATCATATATAAATGATCATTCGGTTATATCAGGATGTCAAGATGACCCGGCCCAAAACCCAATCCGACGAGCAGGTGCTGGAAGCCGCATTGCGATTGATCCACGAGCATGGCCCGGAAGCGCTCACCTTCGAGCGCCTGGCCAAAGCCTGTGGTCTCTCCGGTGCGACCCTGGTGCAGCGCTTTGGGAACAAGGCGCGGTTGAAGCAGCGCACCTTGCTGCATGCCTGGGATGGTCTTGACGAAAAGACCGGGACGCTGGCGGCCACCGTTCCAAAAACGCCGGCCGGCGCGATCGAATTGCTGGTGGCACTGTCGCAAGGCTATGGCGGCATCGAATCCTATGCCGAGGGCCTGCTCGTCTTGCGCGAGGATTTGCGTGACCCCATGCTCAGGACGCGCGGTGCGGCCTGGAAGACAGCCCTGTGCAATGCACTCGCGGCTTGCTTTACCGGAACGCCCGGCCCGCCGCAGGATATCGGCCTGCTGATGGCGTCGCATTGGCAGGGATCGTTGCTGTGGTGGAGTTTCGATCCGACGATCGAAGTCGCCGTCTATGTCGAAGACAGTCTCAACCGCTTCGTTGCCGCCATCACGACAGCGGCCCGAAAACCATGATGGTTCCCGGGCCGCTGGATAGGTTGGGATAAGGGACTATTCGGCCTGCTTCGGGCCGCGCAGGAACACCACGATGGCCGCCAGCAGCGTTGCGACGCCGCAATAGGCGAAGGCGCTGGCCACGCCGGCATGGTCGACCAGCAGGCCGCCGAAGACGGCGCCCAGCGCAATCGCCACCTGGAAGGTCGCCACCATCAGTCCGCCGGCGCTTTCGGCCTGGTCAGGCGCTGCCCGCACCAGCCAGCTCTGCAGCCCGACCGGCACCGCGCCGAAGGCAAAGCCCCAGGCGGCAACGGCGGCCGCGGCGATCGTCGGCGAGGCGCCAAGGATCAGCATCGACGCAGCTGCCAGGGCGATCAGCAGGGGCGCCAGCGCCACGGTTATCTTGAGGTTGCGCTCCGCCAGGAAGCCGCCAGCGATATTGCCGAAGAAACCGCCAATGCCATAGGCCAGCAGCACCAGCGAGATCGTCTCGATGTGCAGCACCGGTACTTTTTCGAGGAAGGGGCGCACATAGGAGAAGCCAGCAAAGTGCCCCGAGGCAACCAGCAGCACGACCAGCAAGGCCACCCGGATCGACGGCCGCTCCAGCACCTCGAGCAAGGTGCGGAAGCTCGCGACACCCATCGGCGGCAGCTTCGGAATGGTGGCCAATTGCACAAGCAGCGCCAGGGCGCCGACGATGGTCGCGATCATGAACGCCGTGCGCCATCCCCAGATGTCGCCGACATAGGCACCGACCGGGGCGGCGGTGACCGTGGCCAGCGAAACACCGGTCAGGATGATCGACATGGCGCGCGGCATCAGCCGCATCGGCACCAGCCGCAGCGCCATGGCCGCCGACATCGCCCAGAAGCCGCCCAGCGCCACGCCGAGCACGACGCGGGCCAGCAGAAGCATGGGCAGCGATGCGGCAAAGGTGGCGAGAAGGTTGGACAGGATGAGGAACGAGGTCAGCATCCACATCACCAGCCTGCGGTCCATGCGCCTTGTGATGATGGCCATGGTGGGCGCGGCAATGGCGCCGACGATGGCGGTTGCGGTCACCGCTTGCCCCGCGACACCCTCGGTGACGCCGAGGTCACGCGCCATCGGCGTCAGCAGGCTGGCGGGCAGGAATTCGGCGGTGACGAGACCGAAAACGCCAAGCGCCAGTGAAACAACCGCGCCCCACGCCGGTTCTGTTCGTTCATCATTGTCTGCGGGGTTCAGAAGTGCGGCGTCGATGACATCAGTCGCGGGGTCGGCCATGGTCAGTCTCCGATCTGTTTGCAACGCCACATAGAGAATGACCGCCCGAGGCTTCCACCCGTTCCATGCCTTGCCGTCAGGGCCTGGCTTTGGGCCGGTCTGCGATTTGTTTGCGGCGCAACATTTGGCTGCACTGCAACATAGGGAGTGACCGCCTGGAGTTTCCATGCTAGAAACCCCATTATGTCTAGCCATTCGTCCAAAATTCCGATCACGGGTGACCCGTTGACGGACATATTGCGCGGGCTGCGCCTCGATGGCGTCGAATACGGCCGTTGCGAAATGAAGGAGCCCTGGGGCATCCAGTTTCCGGCTCAGCCCGGGGCGCGGTTCCATTTCATCGGCCGCAAGGGCTGCTGGCTGAAGCAGCCCTCCGGCGAGTGGGTTGAACTCAATGCCGGCGATGCGGTGCTCTTACCGCGCGGCGAAGCCCATGTGCTCGCCAGCGAACCCGGTGCGAAGGCCTGGCCGATCCATGGCTATGAGCTCGAGGAAGTCTGCAAGGACGTCTATTGCACGTCGAACGCCGAGATGTGCGACAAGAATTGCCAGCCGGGAACGCTGCTGTTCTGCGCCGCAATGTACTTCAACCTCGATGGCCTGCATCCGCTGCTCGGCATGATGCCGGACGTGATGCGCTCGCATGAGCTGGAAGCCTATGAGCCGGGCATTCCGCATCTGCTGGAATCCATGGCGCGCGAAGTGACGATGGAGCGCGTCGGCTCCGGCGGCATCCTGGCGCGGCTGGCCGATGTGCTGGCCGCCACCGTCATCCGCTCATGGGTCGAACGCGGCTGCGGCGATTCTTCCGGCTGGATCGCCGCGGTCCGGGATCGCGACATCGGCCGCGTGCTGGCCGCCATCCATCTCGAACCCGACCATGACTGGACGGTCGAGTCGCTCGCCCGGATGATGGGGGCTTCGCGCTCGGGCTTTGCCGAGCGCTTCGCCACCATCGTCGGCGAAACGCCGGCAAGATATGTCACCCAGGTCAGGATGCATCAGGCACGGCAGTGGCTGGTCCGCGACCGGATGAAAATATCCGTCGTTGCCGCACGCCTCGGTTATGAATCGGACGCCGCCTTCAGCCGTGCCTTCAAGCGCGTCATCGGTTCGGCGCCCAGCCATCTGCGCGCCGAGGAACAGGCTGAAATCCGCCAGGCCAGTTGAGACAATATCCTTCGTTGCAGGCTACCCGGCTGAGCCGAAAACAGCGCTTCACCCGGCGTGGCGCAAGCTGACACCGCTACCCTTGTCGAACAGCACCACCTTGTCGGGGTTCCAGGCAAAACGCACCGGCTGTTCGATCGCGACATCGGTCCTGGCCGGCACCGTGGCGCGCAGTGTTGTGTCGCCAACCCGCAGCGTCAGGATCTTTTCGACGCCATGGTTCTCGACATCATGGACGCGCGCCTCGACCGGCGCGCCGCTCTCGAGATAGACGTCTTCCGGACGGATGCCGAAGACGAGCGGGCGACCGTCGGTCGCTCCACTCGCCTTGGCTCCCCCTGAAAAGGGCAGTTCGAAATTCAGCGGCGCCATCACCGCGCGGCCATTCACCAGCTTGCCGTCGATGAGGTTCATCGGCGGCGAGCCGACGAAGCTCGCCACATAGGTGTCGCGCGGATTGTTGTAGATCTCGTGCGGCGTGCCGGTCTGCACGATGCGGCCGTGGTTCAACACGCCGACCTTGTCGCCCATCGACATCGCCTCGATCTGGTCGTGGGTAACGAACAGGAAGGTGGCGCCGAGCTGTATCTGCAGGTTCTTCAGTTCCGTGCGCAGCGCCTCGCGCAGCTTGGCGTCGAGCGCCGACAGCGGCTCGTCCATCAGGAACACGCGCGGCTTGCGCACGATGGCGCGGCCGATCGAGACGCGCTGCATCTCGCCGCCCGACAGCCGGTCGGTCTTGCGGTCGAGCAGATGCTCGATGCGTAGCGTACGGGCCGCGCGATCGACACGATCCTTGATCTCGGCATCGGGTCCTCCGGTCAAGCCGGAGGATGACGGCGTGAGAGTTGAGAGGCGACGCACACCGACCGTCGTGGACCGGCGCGAGCGCGACCTGCCGGATAGCGTCAGCTGCTGATCATCGCGCTGTCTTGTTGAGAGCGGTGACGACCAGCGCGAGAATCACCGCCGCGGCGGCGATTTCCCACACGAAAGCCTGCTTGTAGAAAGGCGGCGTGGCGAGCTGCGCCTTGCCGGCGAGAGTGTTGGGGTCCGGTGGATTGAGGAAGAAGACGCCGTAGAGATGCGCCGCCGTGATCGAAACCAGCAGCACAATGCAGAAGACCAGCGCCACGACCAGCGCTACTGTCACCACACTGCGCACCTTGACGCCCGGCTGGGCCAACGGCAGCAGGTTGTTGATGAGTCCGGCAAGCACCACGAGACCGCTGCCGACCGCGTACAGGCCGATGGAAAAGGGTTGGAAGATCAGCACCAGCGCCACGACGCCGAGGCCAATGATGAAGACCTCGAGGCAGAACGCGCCGGCCCGGCTCATGCCGGAAGAACTGTCGCTCATGACCGCACCGCCTTTCCGGCGCCATCGAAGACATGCGTTTGCCTGGGATCGGGGCGTAGATTCAGCGCCTCGCCGACCTTGACCCGCTGGCTTCTCGTCACCACGACGCGGATGTCGGCGCCTGCCGCCGTGCGGGCATGAATAAGGGTTTCGGCGCCCATGGGCTCGATGAGCTCGGCCCGGGCGGAGATGGTGCCACGGTCCCCCGTATCGGTCGGGGTGAAGGCGCGGGGGCGGACACCGATCGTCACCTTGCCGGGCTGCAGGCGCGCGACCGCCGCGTCCGTGCGGATCGCCAGACTAATGCCGGCCACGGTCATGTCCGCCGTGCCATCGGCGAAGGTCTTGAGGTCGGCCTCGAGAAGATTCATCTGCGGCGTGCCGATGAAGCTCGCCACGAAAGCATTGGCGGGCTTGGCAAATACCTCGTGGGGTGAGCCGACTTGCTCGATCAGGCCGTCCTTCATGATGGCGATTCGGTTGGCCATGGTGAGCGCTTCGAGCTGGTCATGGGTCACGATCACGGTCGCTTTGGAGAGGCCCTGCAGCACTTCCTTGATCTGGCCACGCATGGTCTGGCGCAGTTCGACATCGAGACGCGACAAGGGCTCGTCGAAGAGGAAGCAATTGGGGTCGCGGACGATGGCGCGGGCCATGGCGGCGCGCTGCTTTTCGCCCTCGGATATCTGGTTCGGCAGCCGGTCGAGAACGTGCTCCAAGTGGAGGATCGCGGCGACGCGGTTGACGCGGGCAGTCCGCTCAGCCCCGGAAATGCCGTCGTGATAGAGCGGGAAGGCGATGTTCTCGGCGATCGATGCCGACGGGTAGAGCGCGTAGAACTGGAACACCATGGCGATGTCGCGCTTTTCGGGCGGCAGGTTGTTCATCACCTTGCCGGCGACGACGACCTCGCCGTCAGTGACGCGTTCCAGCCCGGCGATGACGCGCAAGGTCGTCGTCTTGCCACAGCCGGACGGGCCGAGAAGGCAGACGACCTCACCGGCGGCTACCGACAGGTCAACGTCCTTGACCGCGGTGAAGGAGCCGAAGCGTTTGGTGACTTTGCGGAGTTCGATGGTTGACATCTCAGCGCTTCACCGTGCCGAAGGTAACGCCGCGCAACAGATGGTTTTGCAAGAAGAAGGTGACTAGGAAGACTGGAACAAGGAACAGGGTTTCGATGGCGGCAAGCAAAGTCCAGTCGGTGCCGCGTCCACCCGACGACACGGCCTGGTTCATGGCGACCGGGACCGTCCTCGTGTCGGGCCCCGAGAGCAACAGGGCGAAGAGGAACTCGTTCCAGGTGAGGATCAGGCCGAACACGAACGTGGCGGCGAGCCCGGCAATGACCTGGGGCAGGCAAATCTTGAAGAACACCCGCATTCCGGACGATCCGTCGATGCGGGCGGCATCCTCGACGTCTGGCGACAATTCATCGAAGAAGCTCTTCATCATCCAGATGGTGAAGGCCAGGTTGAAGGCGGTGTAGAGCATGATGATGCCGAGATACGAGCCCGACAGGCCCACCACGCGGAACATCAGGATCACCGGAATGATCACCACAATCGCCGGCAGCATGCGCGTGGTCAGGATGATGAACAGGTAGGTGTCATTGCCTTTCAGCGGATAGCGCGAGAAGCCGAAGGCCGCCAGGGTGCCGATGACCAGCGCCAGCAGCACCGACGCCGAGGCGATGAAGATCGAGTTGAAGAAATAACGGTCGAATCCTGTCGCTTCCGGGGCACCGTCCGGCGTCATCGAGCGGGAAAAGACGGACCCAAAATTTTCGAGCGTTGGCTTGAACACAAAATGGTCCGGAATCAAGCCGAACAGCGACGTGGGCGACAGCGTCGGAGGCACCAGGAGCGCGTCGCCCTGCGGTTTGAAGGCGGTGAATATGATGAACAGCACCGGCAGAAAATAGATAAAAGCGACGACGGCCACGGCGAGCGTCCGCCCCCAGCCGGCCTCGTCTACTCCGCTGGCCCTGCGGAAGCCGAGCTTTCCCAATATCGATTCGGCCACGGGTTATGCTCCCTGCGTACGGCGGTTTGCGAGGTACAGGTAGAGGTTGGTGAGAACGATCACCATGAACAGCATCAGATAGGAGATCGCCGCGCCCTCACTCGTCTTGTTCTGCTCGTTGGCGATGCGGATCAAGTGATAGGAGATCGTCAGTGTGTCGTTGCCGCCCTTGGTGAGGAGGATGACGAGATCCGCCAGCTTGAATGCCTCGATAGTGCGGAAGAGAAGGGCCAACATCAGAAGGCCGCGGATGTAGGGGAAGGTGATCATCCAGAATTGCCGCCAGCTGGAAATACGGTCGATGGCAGCGGCCTCGTAAAGGTATTTCGGCACCGAGACGAGGCCCGCCAGCACAAGGAGCATGACGAAGGGCGACCACATCCATGCGTCGGCGAAAACGATTCCCGCCACGGCACCGACTTTGTTGCTCATCAGGATGAACTGGTTGCCGGAGATGGAATTGATGACGTAGCTGAGAATCCCGAATGTCGGGTCATAGTAGTAGGTGAAGAACACGCCAGAGGCGACAACCGAAAGCATCATCGGTGTCAGCACCAGGATCAACAAATACTTGCGCAGCGGAAATTGCTTGGCGAACAGGATGGCCAGCAGAAAGCCGACGATCATCTGCGCGGAGACGGTGAACACGACGAACATGGCGGTATTGATCAGCGCGCCCCAAGTCGCGTGAGCAGCCAGATCGTTGGTAAGGATCCGGGTGTAGTTCCCGAGTCCGACGAAGCGGATCGTCTGCTGGTTTGCCTGGTAGGCGAAGAACGAAAGGCCCAGCGACCACAGCAGGGGGAAGATATTCATCACAAACAGAACGGCGATTGCCGGAGCGACCAGCAAGGCGCCGAAGTAGTGGCGGCGATACGCGTTGACGGTAAATGCGGCCGCGACCAACGCCGCCGTGGCGCCCACCACCCAGAAGGAGACAGCCGCCGGCAAGCCCGCCATTGATATGGCCGACACGACGACAGCGACAGCGATGGCGAGTTTCCAGTTGTGGGCAACAACCGTGGTAAGGCGTGGTGTCAGCAGCGTGCTTGAAACAGCGGTCATGGGAGTCCGAAATATGGAGCGCCTGACGTGGCAATGACGGGAAGCGGCTTTTGCCCGCTCCCCGCAGCTATGTCGGAAGGTTACTGGATAAGGCCAGCGTTCTTCAGAAGGTCCTCCTGGAACTTGGCGATGTTATCCAGGGTGGTCTTGGCGTCCTGCTTGCCAGTGATGGCCAGGTCGTACTGGTCCTGCTGCTGGGTGAGCAGTTCGAAGAACTGCGGCACGTGCCACATGTCCTTCTGCCAGTCGAGCGAGTTCGCCCAGGCGCGGTCCCACGGACGATATGTCACATACTTCGGATCGCTGTAGACCGACTTGATCGCGGACTGGCCGCCGCCGGCGGCGAACTGGTTCTGGATGTCAGGCGAGAGCCACCACTTCACGAAGCCCACCGCTTCCTTGATTTGCTCAGGCGTCGTCCAGGTGGTGAGAACGAAAGGCTGTCCGCCGATCTGTGACGTACGATTCACCTTGCCGTCGGGACCGCGCAGGCCTGGCGCCAATCCGAACACCAGCTTGTCGGCAACCTTCGACGTCTTGGGATCGAGCGAGGCTTCGGCGAGACCGATCCAGTCGATGTTCATGGCCACCTTGCCTTCACGGAACAACTGGTCCGAGACGAAGATGTCCATGGTGCCGGTCTTGACCACCGGCGGCATGAACTTCAGCAATTTGAGGAAATGCTCCATGCCCTCGATGGACTTCGGGGAGTTTACAACGCCTTCGGCATGTCCGGTCGGGGCCTTGGTTTCATCCCAGATGCCGCCGCCATGCTGCCAGACGAACGAGTGGACCGAGCTCGTCGAGAAGTCGTAGCCTTTGCCTGCCTGATAGGCGATGCCGTAGAAATCGTCATCCAGCACCTGGCCGGCGAGCTTGTCGCCCTTCTTGCGCTGGAAGAATTCGCCAACATGCTCGAACGTGTTCCAGTCCATGGCGTCGATTTCTTCGCCGGTGCAGGGCAGCTTCTCATTGTACTTCGCCTTGAAGGCGGCCTGCTCGTCGGCGTTGCAGAGCACGTCCTTGCGGCCGTAGGTGACCAGCACGTCCGGGAACTGCGGGAAGCCGTAGTAGTTCGGCGTGCTGTTGGGATAGGTCGAATAGGCGTTGAGCACGGCGGGATGCATCGACTCCATCGTCGCCTTGAGTTCCGGGTCGGCATCGATGAGATCGTTGATCTTGCGGAAGTAGCCGCCTTCGACGAAGGCGCCCAGCCATTGCGAGTCCGACACGATGAAGTTGTACTTCTTTTCGCCCGAGGTCAACGAGGCGTTGACGCGGGTGTAGAAATCCGGCCACGGAATGAAATCGACATCGAGCTTCACGGTATTGCCAGACTTGGGCTTGTACTGCTCGTCGAAGAACTTCTTCATAATGCGGGTCGGGGGCCAATCCGGCACCGCCATCGTCAACGTCACTTCTTCGGCAGAGGCATAGGTCACGCCTCCCACCAGTAGCGTGGCAGCGAAGCTTGCGGCTGTCGCTAGCCCTTTCACTTTGGTCATCGCCGGCATTCACGTTTCCTCCCTTGGTTAACCGGATTGCTTCTCGCCGTTCGCGTCAGGTCATTGCCTGGCCGCTCGCGGCGCGGAAGACGTGGATTTTCCTGTTATCGATGGCGATCGATGCCGAATCGCCGGTCCTGATGCTGGCGGCGATCGCTTCCGGCAGCACCATGCGCAACATCTCGCCGCCGGCCACGACCGAGACGATCGTGATGTCGCCGAGCGGTTCGACCAGATGCACCTTCGAGGCAACCCCGGCTTCGCCCTTGGCGGCGAGCCGAATGTCGCTCGGGCGAATGCCGATCAGCGCGGCCTCGCCGGCATCGGCAGTCTTTGGCGCCGTCGCCGGAACCAGAGTCCCAAGCGGCGTGTCGAAAGACCTGGTGTCGGCGCGCACCGAGGCCGTGAACAGATTCATGTGCGGCGAGCCGATCTTGCTGGCGACATAGGTATGGATCGGCTGCTCGTAAAGCTCGTCCGGCGTGCCGATCTGGACGATGCCGCCATCGCGCATGACGGCGATCGCCTCGCCCATCGAGAGAGCCTCGAGCTCGTCGGGCGTGGCATAGATCACGGTCATGCCGAACTGGCGGTGCAGCCGCTTCAGCTCGGCGCGCGTCTCGTGCCGAAGCTTGGCGTCGAGATTGGTGAGCGGCTCATCGAGGAGAAGAATCTTTGGCCGGCGGATCAGGGAGCGGCCGAGCGCGACGCGCTGCTGCTCTCCGCCGGACAGCGTTGCCGGCTTGGCCTTCAGGCGGTGTGTCAGTTTCAGGATCTCGGCGGTCTCTTTCACCCGCTTGTCGATCTCGGCGCGCGCGGCTTTCTCCTCGCGCAGCGGATAGGCGAGATTGTCATAGACCGTGAGGTGGGGGTAAAGCGCGAAAGACTGGAAGACCATCGAGATGCCGCGGCCGGCGATCGGCGCATGGGTCATGTCGCGGCCGCCTATCTCAAGCGTGCCGGAGTCGGCCTGGACGAGGCCGGCGATAGTGCGCAGCGTCGTCGTCTTGCCAACCGAGCTCGGCCCGAAGAGTACGAAGAAGCGGCCTTCGTCGACGGAGAAGCTCAGGTCGTTGATGGCACGCACGGATCCATAGGCCTTGCTGAGCCCATCGAGGCGCAGCGCAATCCCCTTGCCGGCACTGGCGCGAGGCGACGTCTGCGTCACGATGCGCCACCTCGTGCGGACGGAACACGTGACATCCGTATGATCCTCCTCGCCCTACCGAAATGGACTGCGGCTGTCATTCCCGATCCGCCTTTTCTTTCCTAATCTGGTATTACCAATCTAAGATGCCCGTCAAGCGCTTTCTTGAAATTCGCCGTCACCAAAATAAGCTGAATACGTCCGCTATATGTTCGTATTTCCTTCATTTTTGGCAGTTCTCCACCTTCATCCCGTTCGCAAAACGCCAATCCCCAAAATTATTGAAATCGCCGACCTTCAAATCTGGTCGAACCAGATTCGCTCCGAGCTACCGCGGCTACCGCCCCGGATTGCCCTCGACGACCCCCCAATCGGTCCGCATCGGGAGAAGTCTCATATCCTGCATCCGCCTTCGTCCAGCCCTCCTCCATGCCCAACTCACGCCGCCACCGCCGCTGGTCAGGATGGCGTCCGGAGTCGCGCCTGCCGCACCAGCGCTGAGGCCGCCCACTGGGCGACGGCCAGGGTCTTGCCGCTGTCCAGGCCCCAGATGTCCTTGAGCACGATCAGCACTTCGACGCCGAAGACCAGCGACAGCGCCTGCGCAAGGCGTTTGAACTCACGCGGCGGCAATTGGCCCTTGAGCGGCGCGATCGCTTGCTGCAGCAGATCGACACGATGACCGCGCGTGAAGGCAGGTTCGCCGCCCAGCGTGCCGGCCTGGCGTTGCGCCCATTGATCGAGCGACAGCTTCAGCGCCGCCTTGAACGTTGCCTCAAAAGCCTCGATCCGCGGCATGGCCGTGTCGAACAGCTCCGCGACCCGGCGCTCGGCATCCGCCGAGGTCGATTGCCAGGTCAGGATCGGACCAAGTCCCTCGTCGACGACGGCCTGCACCAGCGCCGCCTGGCTGGGGAAATAGCGGTAGGCGGTGGCGCGGGAGACTTGCGCGGCTTCCGCCACCTCGCTGACCGACGGCGTGACGCCGGCCTGCATCAGCAGTGTCGCCGTCTCCAGCATCAGCCGTTTTGTCCGCGCCCGGGGTCCGCGCTCGGCGGCCTCGCCGCTTCTCCGCTCGGTGTCGCCGCTTGCAGCGGGTCGTTGACGTGAGACATCCATATCAATATGATACGCGCGTCTCAAAAATTTGCAATGACCTTGGAAGGCGCCAATGAAGCGCATCTATGTGGTGGGCACCGCGGACACCAAGGGTGAGGAGCTCGCCTTCCTGGCCGATGTGATTGCCGCCACGGGTGCCGATGTTTGCCGCGTCGATGTCGGAACGCGCGACGCAACCGTCTCCGTCGACGTCACAGCGAAGGAAGTCGCCGGCCATCACCCAGACGGCAGCACAGCCGTGCTCGGCGGCAACGACCGGGGTGCCGCGGTCGCAGCCATGAGCGTCGCCTTCAGCCGCTTCGTCCAGTCGCGAAACGACATCGCCGCCATGATCGGCATTGGCGGTGGCGGCGGCACGTCGATCATCACATCGGGCATGCGCGCTTTGCCGCTCGGCCTACCGAAGATCATGGTCTCGACGCTCGCCTCCGGAGATACCGCTCCCTATGTCGATGTCTCGGACATCATCATGATGCCGTCGGTGACCGACATGGCCGGGCTGAACCGGCTCTCCCGCGTCGTGCTGCACAATGCCGCCCAGGCGATAGCGGGCATGGCGGCGAGCCCAGCGCCGGCGCCTGACGGCAAGCCGTCGATCGGGCTGACCATGTTCGGCGTCACCACGCCTTGTGTGACGGCCATCGCCGACCAGCTTCGCTTGACCTACGACTGCATGGTCTTCCACGCCACCGGCACTGGCGGCCGCAGCATGGAAAAACTGGCCGACAGCGGCCTGCTGTCCGGCGTCATCGACATCACCACGACCGAGGTCTGCGACCTCTTGTTCGGCGGCGTGCTGCCGGCAACGCAAGATCGCTTCGGCGCGATCGCCCGCACCGGCCTGCCTTATGTCGGCTCGGTCGGCGCGCTCGACATGGTCAATTTCTGGGCGCCGTCGGCTATTCCCGAAAGGTATCGAGGAAGACTGTTCTACGAGCACAATCCCAACGTCACGCTGATGCGCACGACGGCGCAGGAATGCCGCACGATCGGCGAATGGATCGGCGCCAGGCTCGCCCTCTGCGAGGGGCCGGTGCATTTTCTCATTCCGGAAAAGGGTGTCTCGGCGCTCGACATCGAGGGCGGCGCCTTCTTCGACCCGGAGGCCGATGCCGTGCTGTTCGAAGCCATCGAGCGGACCATCAAGCCGAATGCCAATCGTCGCGTCACGCGCTTGCCGCTGCACATCAACGACCCTGAATTCGCCACGGCGGCAACCGCCGCCTTCCTCGACATAGCCAGACACTGAGGTTCAAAAAAATGCCCGCCATACCGCGCAAGGACATACTCAAGAAATTCAGGGGAATGATCGACAAGGGCGTGCCGATCGTCGGCGGCGGTGCCGGCACCGGCCTGTCGGCCAAGGCCGAGGAGGCCGGCGGCATCGACCTGATCATCATCTACAATTCCGGCCGCTACCGCATGGCCGGGCGCGGCTCGGCCGCCGGCCTGCTCGCCTATGGCAATGCCAACGAGATCGTCAAGGAAATGGCCTATGAGGTGCTGCCGGTGGTCAGGCACACGCCTGTGCTGGCCGGCGTCAACGGCACAGACCCGTTCGTCATCATGCCGCTGCTTCTGGCAGAGCTGAAGACGATGGGCTTTTCCGGCGTGCAGAATTTCCCGACCATCGGCCTGTTCGACGGCACCATGCGGCAGAGTTTCGAAGAGACCGGCATGGGCTTCGGGCTCGAGGTCGACATGATCGCCGAAGCGCACAAGCTCGATCTGCTCACCACCCCCTATGTCTTCAATCCCGACGAGGCGCGCGCCATGACCAAGGCCGGCGCCGACATCGTCGTCGCCCATATGGGCGTGACGACAGGCGGCTCGATCGGCGCCACCTCGGCCAAGTCGCTCGACGACTGCGTGGTTGCGATCGACGCCATCGTCGAGGCCGCCCGCTCGGTGCGCAAGGACGTCATCCTGCTTTGCCATGGCGGGCCGATCTCCATGCCGGATGATGCCCGTTACATTCTGTCTCGCGCCAAGGGCCTCCACGGCTTCTATGGCGCGAGCTCGATGGAACGGCTGCCGGCGGAAGCGGCGATCGCCAGGCAGACGGCCGATTTCAAGGCGGTGACGCTCGGTGGTGAGAAGACCAAGCCAAAGAAAAAGAAGGGATGAGACCATGACCGACAAGAGCAAGGTGTTTGTCTATCCAAAGGACGTCAGCGCCTTCGGCTTCGACTGGGGCAGACTGGCACTGACCGTGGCGCCCGAAGTGAATGGCGCGACGCGCTTTTCCGGCGGCGTCGTCGACCTGCCCTCCGGCAAGGGCCACACCCGCCACAACCATCCGGGCGCGGAGGAAATCATCTTCGTCATCTCGGGCCATGGCGAACAGATGGTCGAGGACGAGCAAGGCAATCCGGTGGTGGCGAAGGTCGGCCCCGGCTGCACCATCTACGTGCCGGAGAGCCGGTTTCATTCGACGCTAAATACGGGCGACGGGCCGATGCAGCTCTTCGTCGTCTATTCGCCGGCTGGGCCGGAGCTGGTGTTGCGGGAGCTGCCGGATTTCAGGCTATTGCCGGCGGGCGCATAGATTTTCACATCGTGGAAATTTGCACATAAACGCCTTCGAATAACCGGCTTCGAGGCGAAACCATGGGAAGCCAGCTGATTGCCCGCTCGAAAAGGAATATATTCTTGCGCCGGTACTTCGTGATAATTCCGATAGTGGCCGCGCTATCACTTTGGATTGGATGGGACCATTACAGAGATGCTTTTTATACGAAAGCACTGCCCGATAAAATACAGACATACCGCGTCAACACACAGGGAAGCGACGCGGTGCCTCTTCTCAGGAAGGCATGTGGCGGAGTCATTTTCGACCTGACCGATGAGACACTTTCCGCAATTGGGCAACAGGGGTTGTCGTTTTTCCAAAATGCCCGTCAGGGTCGGGGTTATCCAGCGACAGATCGGAACGCTTACTACCACAGCTATGCGGAATGGCAGGAGACGCCGGTGCCGGAAGGCTGGGTCGGTCCAGAGGGCTTTTTCTCACTATCTTTGCAGTGCATGAACAACTCACCCGAAACGGACAAAGCCATATCCGAGGCGCTAAAATTGCATGGCTCGTATTTTACGACAAAGCAGTCCGGAGAGCTCGTCGTGGTACCGAGCCTAAAAATGGCAATCCTGGCTTACTACAATTAGGACGTCCCACCCCTATTCCACCCCCGGCCCCGATCACCAAACATGACATAACCAGTCTCCGTCACCGCCAGCGTATCCTCCAGCTTGATGAACCCCCGCGTCGGGTGAAGCATCGTCGTCTCGACCGACAGCACCATGTTCTTCTCCAGCGGCTTGGCCGCATAGGTGCCTTCATAGGCCACGGGATGGTTGGTCATCAGGAACGGCGCCTCATGCGTGATCAGGCCCATGCCGTGCGCGAAGAAATCCGTATAGGCCGCGACCTTCGACGCCTTCAAGACACCCTCGGCGTGCGAAATCATATCACCGCCGAGCGTGCCTGCTTTGACCTTGGAAAAGGCCGCCTGCTGCACCGTCTCCACTTCAGCCAGGAGATCCTCGAGCTCGGCATCCGGTTCGCCGAGAATGCCCATGCGGCAGAGGTCGCCGATATAGCCGTGATAATTGCCGCCGGAATCGATCGACAGCACCTCGCCCTTCTTCCACGCCTGCGGTGAAGCGGCGCGGTTGTGGCTGGAGCCCAGCGTCAGCAGGCAATATTCGAAATGTGCGCCGCGGTTGGTTTCCTCGCGCCGCAACTGCTCGATCATCTCGGCCTTGGTCGTGCCTTCGCGCGCCCAGGCAATGGTCGCCAGCATGGAATCGGTGATCAGTTCGGAGGCGGTGCGCAGCTTCTCCAGTTCGGCGTCGGTCTTGATGGCCCGCATGCTTTCCAGCATGTCGGTCGCGTCTAACAGCTTGGCGTCCGGCAGCGCCTTGCGGATCAGCGTATAGGCATCCGACGGCAGGAAGCCGGGCTCGATGCCGATGCGCGCGCCGGCCTTGCCAATCTTCTGCAGATGCTCGACAGCAAGGTTCGCGGCATCGAGCGTGCCCCAGCAGGCGGCGTGCAGCGTCGGCGTCCAGAATGGATGGTTCTGGTGCTCGCCGCCCTCCATGCGGTTGCCGATATAGGCGGCATGATCGGGTCCGCCTTTTTCGTAGACGACGATCGGCAGGTAGCGGCTGTGGCCGATCGCATCCATGGCGGCGAAGAAGATGAATTTGTAGCCGCCCAGCAGATATTGCGTGTTGTGCTTGGAGGTTGCGAGCAGCACATCGATGCCGGCCTCCTCCATCAGCCGGTCGACCCTTGCCTGGTCGAACGGAATATTGCTGACGGCATTCTTGCCCGGCGCAATGTTCATCTTCTCTCTCCCTGAATTTGCCTGGGATCGACGCTGTTTCGCTCCCAATCCCTTGGCTGCGATCAAATCTGCACCATTTTGCCCGCTCTGGTCTAGCCAGAAATGTGCCAACAGCGCGGCTGGACGGTCACTAAGTCGTCAACCGTCGACTATCCGCCAAATCTGGTCCTACCAGATTGGCGAAATTGAACCGCTCTCTTAAACTGGTCCAACGGACGAAAATTTCAAAGCCAAGCCAGGATGCGCCAATTCCGTCTCTGGCGAAACCCTCGGCAAGGCTCATAATCGCCGCCGCAAGAATGCCGATGCCGGCATTCGAGGGGTGTTGTCGCGCCTATCGGGTCGCGGAGAGGACGGAGTTCGATCATGTCAGGTTTCACGATTTCCAGACGCAAAATGCTTGCCGGCTCGGCGATGCTGCTCGCCTCCACCGCCATGCCGACATTGGGCTGGGCGCAGACACCGAAGAAGGGCGGCCGGCTGGTGCTCGCCGCCGATTCCGAGCCGCGCAACCTCAACCCGGCGATCGTCGCCTCCAATGGCGTCTTCTTCATCTCCAGCAAGATCGTCGAGACGCTGGCCGAAGCCTCCTTCGACGGCAAGGACGGGCTTGCGCCACGCCTGGCGCTGAGCTGGGAAGGCGCCGCCGACGGGCTCTCCGTCACCTTCAAGCTGCGCGAGGGCGTGAAATGGCATGACAGCAAACCGTTCACCTCGGCCGACGTCGCCTTCTCGGCGCTGCAGATCTGGAAGCCGCTGCAGAATCTCGGCCGCACCGTGTTCAAGGATCTGGCCAGCGTCGAGACGCCTGACGAACTCACGGCCGTGTTCAAATTCACCAAGCCGACGCCGTTCCAGCTGATCCGCAACGCGCTGCCGGCGCTGTCGAGCGTCGTGCCGAAACACATCTACGAAGTCGGCAAGATCGAGGACAATCCCGCCAACAACGCCCCCATCGGCACCGGTCCATTCAAATTCGGCGAGTACAAGGCCGGCCAGTATTACAAGCTGACGAAAAACACCGATTACTGGGGCAAGGACGAGCCCTATCTCGACGAGATCATCTACCAGGTGCTGCCCGACCGCACATCGGCTGCGAGCGCGCTGGAAGCGGAAGAAATCCAGCTCGCCGCCTTCTCCGCCGTGCCGCTGGCCGACCTCGACCGCATCTCCAAGGTGCCGGGCCTGAAGGTGATCACCAAGGGCTACGAGGGGCTGACTTACCAGCTCATCGTGGAGATCAACCATCGCCGCAAGGAACTGGCCGATGTGAAAGTGCGCCAGGCGATCGCGCATGCCATCGACAAGGATTTCGTCGTCAAGACGGTGTTCCTCGGCTATGCCGCCACCGCCACCGGCCCGGTGCCGAAGAACGATCCGCAATTCTACACCGCCGACGTGCCGACCTATGCCTTCGATGTCGCCAAGGCCAACGCGCTGCTCGACGAAGCCGGCTACAAGAAAGGCCCGGACGGAAAGCGCTTTACGCTGAAACTTCTGCCGGCGCCCTATTTCAACGAGACCAAGCAGTTCGGCGACTATTTGCGCCAGGCGCTCGCGGCCATCGGCATCGACGCGCAACTGGTCAACAACGACTCCGCCGCGCACATCAAGGCCGTCTACACCGACCACGCCTTCGATCTCGCCGTCGGCCCGCCGGTGTTCCGTGGCGACCCGGCGATCTCAACCACCATCCTGGTGCAGAGCGGCATTCCGGACGGCGTACCGTTCTCCAACCAGGGCGGCTACAAGAACGACGCGCTCGACGCGCTGATCGCCAAGGCCTCGGAAACGCTCGACACATCGGCCCGCACCGACCTCTACAAGGCGTTCCAGAAGGAGGTGGCCGCCGACCTGCCGCTGATCAACGTCGCCGAATGGAGTTTCATCAGCGTCGCGCGTGATACGGTGGGCAATATTGCCAACAACCCGCGCTGGGCCGTGTCGAACTGGGCGGACACGTATCTGGAATCGTGACACGTTTGCGCGGATGAAAGTTCGCGAAGAAATCGGTGGTGAGACATGGCCTAAGGCCGAGTTTCGTCACACCCCCCTCTGTCCTCCCGGACATCTCCCCCTCAAGGGGGGAGATCAGCAGCTTGTCTGTCCCGCGAATTCTTCAACGTTGAACATTGGCGAAGCCAAAAATGACAGCCAATCTCCCCCCTTGAGGGGGAGATGTCCGCCAGGACAGAGGGGGGCACTCACGCGCGACATTTCCTTTAGTCGTCGCGCACCGCCGACGCCCCCATGACCCGCGCCCTGATCCTTCTCCGTCGCCGTCTCGCCGGCAGCGTCTTCGTGCTGTTGATCGTCGTCATCGGCACTTTCCTGCTGCTCGAAGCAGCCCCCGGCGACGCCGTCGATGCCTATATCGTCTCGACAGGCGGCGATGCCGGCATGATCGAATTGCTGCGCCATCGCTGGGGTCTCGACCAGTCGGAGCTGACGCGGCTGGCCAACTATCTCTGGGCGCTGCTGCATCTCGATCTCGGCCAGTCGGTGACCTTCTCCAGGCCAATCCGCGACGTGATCCTCGAACGCCTGCCCAACACGCTGCTGTTGATGGTCAGCGCCACCGCGCTGTCCTTCGGGCTCGGCTCGGCACTCGGCATCTATGCCGGCGCCAGGCCCGGCAGTTTCCGCGACCGCTTCCTGTCGATCGGCTCGCTGGCGCTTTATGCCGTGCCGGGTTTCTGGCTTGGCCTGGTGCTGATCGTCGTCTTCGCCGTCGACCTGCGCTGGCTGCCGATCGGCGGTATCGAAACCTTGGCCTCGGACAAGGCCGGCCTCGACCGCGCCGCCGACATCGCCATCCATCTCATCCTGCCGGTGGCCGCACTCGGCTTCATCTATCTCGCGCTCTATCTGCGGATGATGCGCGCCGGCATGGCCGAGGTCTGGCGGCAGGATTTTGTGCTGGCCGCCCGCGCCAGGGGGCTTTCGCGCCGCCGCATCGTGCTCGCCCATGTCGCCCGCAATGCGCTGCTGCCGCTCATCACCATGCTCGGCCTGCAATCGGCGCAGATGCTTGGCGGCAGCGTCGTCATCGAGAGCGTGTTTTCCGTGCCGGGCCTCGGTCGGCTGGCGCAGGAAGCGGTGGCTTCGCGCGACACGCCGCTGCTGCTCGGCATCATTCTGGTCAGCGCCGTCCTGGTCATCGTCATCAACCTGCTCGTCGACATCGCCTATGCTTTCCTCGATCCGCGCGTCGGCGCCAATGAGGCCGGCGCATGAGCCCGCTGCGCCGCTTTCTGCGCACGCCCGAGGCGGTCGCCGGCGCGATCCTTCTGGCCGCACTGATAGCGATGGCGCTCATCGCGCCGCTGCTTTTCCCCGGCGATCCACAAGCCATTGCTGGACCGGCGCTGCTGCCACCGTTCCGGGACTGGTCGCTGCCGCTCGGCACCGACCGGCTCGGCCGCGACGTGCTGGCCGAACTGTTCCATGGCGCTCTTACCTCGCTTGCCGTCGGGCTGGCGGCAGCGGCAGCGGCACTCGCCATCGGCGCGGTGGTCGGCACGCTGGCCGGCTTTGCCGGCGGCCTCGTCGACGAGGTGCTGATGCGCATCACCGATGCTTTCCAGACCGTGCCGAGCTTCCTGCTGGCGCTGGCTTTCGTCAGCGTTGTCGGGCCGTCGCTCGGCGTCGTCGTTGCGGCAATAGCGCTTGGCACCTGGACGGGGCCGGCGCGAATTGCCCGCGCAGAAGTCCTCTCCATCCGTGAACGCGACTATGTCGCCAGTGCGCGTGCCATCGGCATGCATCCGCTGGAAATCGCCTTTCGCGAGGTGCTGCCCAACGCCTTGCCGCCAGTGCTGGCAATGTCGTCGGTGATCGTCGCCGCCGCGATCCTCACCGAGGCGGCGCTGTCCTTCCTCGGCCTCGGCGACCCCAACCGGGTCACCTGGGGCGGGATGATCGCTGAAGGCCGCGCCGTGCTGCGCACCGCACCCTTCCTGTCGATCGTCCCGGGCATCGCGCTGGTGCTGACCGTGCTCGGCGTCTATCTGGCCGGTGAAGGCATCGTCGAGACGACAGCGGTCAGGAGAGGCCTTTCGTGACGATGCTCGCTTCGATCCGCGACCTGACGGTGACCTACCGCCGCGACGGTCGCGAAGTGGCGGCACTGAAGGACATCAGCTTCGATATTGCGGCTGGCGAGCGCCTGGCCATTATCGGCGAAAGTGGTTCAGGGAAAAGCACGCTGGCGCTGGCGATTGCCGGGTTGCTGCCGGCATCGTCCGGGATCGATGGGCGCATCGATTGGTTTTCGCAAACACAGCCAACCTCGGGTGCCCAGGCGCCCCCCTCTGTCCTGCCGGACATCTCCCCCACAAGGGGGGAGATCGGCAGCTCCGTCGCCGGCACTCCCTCTGCAGCGTTGGAGATTGGCGAAAGCGGTGGCGACAGCGCAATCTCCCCCCAAGTGGGGGAGATGTCCGGCAGGACAGAGGGGGGCGCCGTAGAGCGCCAACTTCGTCATTTTCGCAGTGGAACGCCCCTCCTCGGCCGCGACATCGGCTTCGTCTTCCAGGATCCCTCCGCCAGCCTCGACCCGGTGATGACCATCGGCAAACAGATCGCTGAAGTCGTCCGCACCCATCTCAGCCTCTCATGGCCGCAGGCATTCAGCAAAGCCAAAATCCTGCTCGAACGCGTCCGCCTGCCCGACCCGGACTCCGCCCTGCATGCCTTCCCGCATCAGCTGTCCGGCGGCCAGAAGCAGCGCGTGGCGATTGCCGCGGCCATCGCAGCGGGACCGAAACTGCTGATCGCCGACGAGGCGACCAGCGCGCTCGACACCATCGTGCAGGCCGAGATCGTCGCCTTGATCCGGAGGCTGGTGGCCGAGGATGGCATGACGCTGCTGTTCATCAGCCACGACATCGCGCTGGCCGCCGAACTCGCCGAGCGCATCGCCGTGTTTCGCCACGGCCGGCTGGTCGAGCTTGGCACGACGGCGCGGATTGTTGGCGCCCCAACCCAAGCCTACACACGCACCTTGCTCGACGCCCATATCGGCCTCGACGCCGCGCCATTGCTGAACCGGACTGGGCTCCCCGCATGAGCCTGCTCGCAGTATCCAACCTCACCAAACGCTACCGTCGCGGCGGCAAGACCATTGCTGCCGTCGACGATGTCTCTTTTCACATCGAGCCCGGTGAAACATTGGCGCTGGCCGGCCCCTCCGGCAGCGGCAAATCGACGATCGCCCGGCTGGTGCTGCGCCTGATCGAGCCGGACGCCGGCCGCATCGACTTCGAAGGTGATGATTTCCTGGCCTTGCGTGGCGCTGCCCTGCGCGCTCGCCGCGCGCACCTGCAAATGGTGTTCCAGGATCCACTTGCCGCCTTCAATCCGCGCGCCTCGGTGGCGCGCGTACTCGACGATCCCTTGCGCATCCATGGTATCGCCTCCCGCGCCGAGCGCCCGCGCCGCATCGCCGCCTTGCTCGAGCGCGTCGGCCTGACGGCCGATCTCGCGCCGCGCGCCATCCATGAAATCTCCGGCGGGCAGCGGCAGCGTGTGGCCATCGCCCGCGCCATCGCCACGAAACCGTCGCTGATCGTGCTTGACGAGGCGGTATCGGCGCTCGATGTCTCGGTGCGCGGACAGATCCTCGACCTTTTGCTCGACCTGCAAAGGCAGGAGCGGATCGCCTATCTCTTCATTTCGCATGATCTCGGCGTCGTCCGTGCCGTCGCCCACCGCGTCATCCTTCTCGACGCCGGGCGGATTACCGAAAGCGGCGATGCCCGCACCGTCATCGACGCCCCACAATCGGCCATCGGCAGAGCGCTGGTGGCGGCAGCACCCAGGCTCATTCGACAAGAGGCATCATGACCGACCCCGAAACCAGAGCCGAAAAGCTGTCGCGTGAACTCGATTCCGCCTTCCGCAACCGCGCCGATCTCTACCGCCTGTTCCTCGAAGAACTGACCGGAGAGCTGGGCGCCGAAAGGGCCGAGACGATCATGATCCGCGCCATCGAGCAGCGCGGCAAGGAAGTGGCAGCGACCGCCTTCGCCAGCTTCGGCGCCAACGATGCGCGCGCGATCGGCGAGGCCTTCCTGGCGATCAGCCCGGATGGCGGCCTGATGTATCCGACCGACGTCAAGCGTGGCGACGACCGCATCGCCTTCAACGTTGCCCGTTGAAGGACGCCTGGGTCGGGGCCGGCGTAGGCGACGAAAAGCTCGCCACGCTCTGCCGCATCGCTGGCGCCTTCGACCGCGGCCTGTTCGAGGCGACCGGCGTGCGTTTCGACAATGTCACCTGGACCCCGGGCCACGGCTCCGGCTGCTGCCACATCGCCCTGACGAATCGGGACGCAGCTTAGAAATCAGCCGCCGACCATCAGCTTGACAACTTCGTCATGGTTGGTCTCGGAGATCTTGCGCTCGCCGGCCTGGACGCCTCGCCGCAGCACGACGATGCGGTCCGATACGGCGAAGATGTCCTGCAGATTGTGCGAGATGAAGATCACGCCGCGCCCCTGCGCCTTGAGCTGATGGATCAGCGAGATCACCTTGCGCTGCTCCGGCACGCCAAGGGCGGCGGTCGGCTCGTCCATGATCAGGATCTGCGCGTCCCAATAGACGGCGCGGCCGATAGCGACGGCCTGGCGCTGGCCACCGGAGAAATTGCTGACCGGGGCCTCGAGCCGGCTGACATGGAAGTCCAGCCGGCCCATCGTCGCCTTGGCGGCCTCCGCCATGGCCTTACGGTCCAGCACCGGCAGGAAGCCGAACGCCTTGCGCATCGGTTCGCGGCCAAGAAAAATGTTGGCGCCGATCGATAGATTGTCGGCGAGAGCCAGATCCTGGTAGATCGTCTCGATGCCCTTTTCGCGCGCTTCCTGCGGCGTCGCGAACGTCACCGGCTGGCCTCGCAGCAAGATCTCGCCGCCGGTCGGCTGGAACACCCCCGATATCGCCTTGATCAGCGTCGTCTTGCCGGCGCCGTTGTCACCGGCCAGCGCCACCACTTCACCCGGCCGCACGGCCATGGAGAAGTCGTTGAGCGCACGCACGGCGCCGAAGTGCTTCGACAGATTGCGGACTTCCAGCAAGGGGCCGTTCTGGTTGGTGCTATTCATCCTGACGGGCTCCACTGAACCGGCGCTGCGCCTGGTCGATAAGGACGGAAATGATGATGACGACGCCGACGGCGATGAACTGCCAGAACGGTTCGACATTGACGAAGACCAGCCCATACTGGATGACCGCGATCACCAGCGCGCCGGCCACCGTGCCGAAGATGGTGCCGGAGCCACCAAACAGGCTGGCGCCACCGATCACCACCGCCGCGACGCTGTCGAGCAGCAAGGGCTCGCCGGCCTGCGCCGCACCCGCGGTGAAGCGCGCGGCATAGAGCGCGCCGCCAAGGCCGGCGCACATCGCCGACAGCACATAGAGCCGCAATATGTGGCCCCTGATGTCGATGCCGGCGCGCCGCGCCGCCTGCACATTGGCGCCGATGGCATAATTGTGCTGGCCGAACCGGGTCTGGCTGAGCAGATAGTGCATCGCGATGACGAAGATTGCGGTGATCAGCACCAGATAGGGCACGCCATAAAACCTGCCGTTGCCGAGCAGAGCGAACCAGGAGTTCTGCACCGGCACCGTGGTGCCGCCGGCAAGCAGAAAGGCGGCGCCGCGCGCGACGCCAAACATGCCGAGCGTGCCGATGAAGGGCGGCACTTTGAGCCGCGAGATCAGCAGGCCGTTGATGACGCCAGGCACGCCGGCAACGATCACCGAGGCGAGGATGCCGGCCAGCATGGCCAGCGGCAGGGGAATGGCGGCGCCCGCCATGTTGGTGGCATGCGCTGCAATGACGGCGGCAAGGCCCATGATAAAGCCGAGCGAGAGATCAATGCCGCCCGAAATGATGACGAAGGTCTGACCGGTCGCCAGCAGCAGCGGCGCCACGGCGAAGATCGCGATGGACTGCAGGTTGAACGGGTTGAGCACGAAGGTCGCGCCGAAGGCGAGCCGCGACCAGATCTCGAAACAGATGAGCAGGCCGGCGAGGAACAGCCAGGCGCGCCCTTCGGCGATGCGTGCGACCAGGCTCCTGGCCGGATCGCCATGATCGGCCTGAGGGGCGACATGCTTCTCGGCAGGCTGGGCTGGTGATGTCGAGGTCATGGATACTCCGCGGCGCCTTCAAACAGGTCTCGACTGGCGAGGACCTAGTGCAGCTCCTCCCGGCGGACCGGGAGGAGCAAAGCAGGTCTGGGCTTACTCGGAGTAGAGATACTTCGAGATGTTCGGATCCGCGATGTTGGACTTGTCCATGATCGTGAAGCCGGTGCCGATGGTGACCGGGATCGAATGACCAGTCAGATGAGCATAGGCCGAGACGACGCCGTAATAGCCGATCTCGGCCGGATGCTGGGCGATCGCCACGTCGACCAGCCCGGTGTTGATGTTGTCGACGATGCTGGTCGGAGCATCGAAGGCGACAACTTTGACGGTGCCCGTCTGTCCGGCCTGCTTGACGCCGTTGGCCGCACCCAGCGCCGAGAACAGATTGGCGCCGAAGACGCCGACCAGGTCGGGATTGCGGGCGAACACCGCCTGCAGCTGCGAGGCCGCCTTGTTGGCGTCGTCGTCATTGAACTGGGTCTCCAGCACGGTGATGCCCGTATGCTTGGCCATCTCCTTCTTGAAGCCCTCTTCACGCTGGTCGGTGGTCGAGATGCCGGGCTTGACGTTCGACACATAGACCTTGCCCTTGTCGCCAATGGCGGTGGCAAGAGCGCGCGCGGCGATCTCGCCGCCAAGCACATTGTCCGACGCGATATAGGCCAGCGGGAAATCGGCATCGCCGGCACCGGTCTGGTAGACGCCGCTGCCGATGAAAGTGTCGACGGTGATGACCGGGATGCCGGCGTCATTGGCCTTGCGCAGCGGCTCGACCAGCTGAACCTTGTCGGTCGGCGCGATCAGGATCGCGTCAGGCTTCTTGGCGATGACCGCGTCAAGCACCGGCACCTGGGTGACCGGGTTGAAGTCCGGCGCGCCCTGGAAAACCAGGTTCACGCCGAGCGCGTCGGCGGCCGCCTGGGCGCCCTTGCGCATGGTGATATAGAAGCCGTCGGTGGTCAGGCCCGGAATGAGCGCAATGGTGTATTTCTTGTCCTGCGCCTGCGCGGGCGCCATCAGCACCGTCGCACTGACGGCAAGCGCCGCGAGTGCGGCAACAATCTTCTTCATGACATCCTCCTCATTGTTGGCAGATCTGCCGTTGCAAGTGACATTGGAATGGCCGCCATCCGTGCGGATGCCGACGGCCGGGAACGCCTGTTTGCCTTTCGCGGGCAGCTCCTCCCAAGCGCCCTCCAGTCGATATGTCAGCCGGTCAGCCGACCGGCGCACCTGGCCACAACCCCGTTCCTCCGCCTCCGCGAGGGCCGGCAAACTGTGCCCGACGCCTCGCCTTGCCGGCGGGCGCTCGAACTTGTAACACTTTGCAGAAATAAATTGCAACCCGGTTTTTCCGAGCTGACAGCGCCGGGCTTTTCACACCGTGCAACATCCGACTGCTCCGCAGAGCCCCCAGTCAACTATCGCCCGGGGCTTTCAGCGGCACAACTGGTTTTCGCGGGCAGCATCCTGCCCGTTCCATGGCTACGCGAGCGCCGTGAGGATGGCCTGCGCCGTCTTGGTGTCCGTCACCAGCGTGTTGATGAGGCCGGCGCGAACGGCGGCAATGATTGCCGTCGCCTTTTCCGGCGAAGCGGCAAGGCCGATAACCAGCGGCACGGCGCGCAGCTGCGCCGGCGACATGGCGATCATCCGGCTCTCCCCTTCCCAGGCGATCAGCGCCCCCTCGGCATCGAAGTAATGGCGAAGCACGTCGCCGGCGGCATGAACCAATGCCTGCTCGCTCGGCGTGGCGGCACTTGCCTCGGGGGCATTGATGGCATGCGGCAGACCGATGCCGACGATCGCGACATCGGTCCTCTCCCACAAAGCGACGGCATCGCGGATGGCGGCGTCGCGCAGGAAGACCTCGCGCAATTCGGTGGAGGGCAGATAGGGCGCGTGGATGAAATGCGGCGTGCCGCCGAACTCCTCGGCGGCGAGCCGCACGAATTCGTTGACCTGAAAATGCGCCGCCTGCTGCTGCATGCCGCCGGTGGCGGCCACGGTCAGCACGCCCGGCATGCGCGGCAGGCCGGCCCGGATCACCTCGCGCACGGCGCGCCCCCAACCGATGGCGACGACGGAGCCAGCCACCAGCTGTGCCTGCCTGAGCAGCCCGCCAAGCGGTGCCGCCAGCGCCGCCAGCGTGCCCGCCGCCGGCGTCTCGACCACAGCGGCATCCCGCAATTTCAAGCCATCGATCAACTGCCGGGTGATGTCCTCCGGCGTTGCCAGGTCGAGAACCTCGATGCGGACGATGCCCTCGGCCCGCGCCCGCTGCAGCAGACGCGAAATCGTCGCGGTTGAGACACCGAGCCGGCGCGCGATATCGACCTGCGACATCTCCTCCACATAATGCAGCTTGGCTACCGTGTGCAGCATCGTCCGCGATGCGGTCGCATCCTGGATGGGGGAAACAGACAGCTTGCAATTCCTTTCAGCAACGTGTTACACACGTATACGCCGACGGGAGTTATCGCGCAAATCCAGCCAACTCGCAATGTGTGGTGGCTTCCAGGCCGCAGGGTCGGCGAAGCGCTTTCCTCGAGGGCGATGGCGCATCACGGCTTCCCGCCGGCAGGGCGGGCAGGACTGAACATTGTTGTTTCCACGGGATCCGCGCCCTCCGCGAGAGAGCGCCAACATCGGATGAGACCATGACCAAGATGACCACCGCGGAGCTGCGCGGCTATCAGCAGATATGCGGCAAGGACGGGGCCATGGTGGCCATTGCCTGCGACCAGCGCGGCGGCATGCGGACCTTGCTGGCGTCGGACCCTGCGGAACAGGCCAAGATCACCAACGACATGCTCGGCGACACCAAGGCCGACATCACGCGCTACCTCGCCAGTGCCGCGTCCTGCGTGTTGCTCGACCCGCTCTGCGCGGTACCGCGCATTGTCGACGAGGGCGTCTTGAACCGCGATACGGCGCTGCTCATCGGCCTCGACGCTTCCGGTTTCGACGTCTCGCCCGAGGGCTACCGCCTGTCACGCCTGGTTCCCGACATCGACGCGCGGCGTGTCCGCGCGCTGGGCGGCACCGGCGGCAAGATCATGGTGTATCTGCGGGCCGACAAGCCTGAAGCCAATGAGCACAACATCGCCATCCTGCGCCAGTGCATCGCCGATTTCGGCCAGGAGGACCTGCTGCTGGTCGTCGAATTCCTGACCTACCAGCTCGACGGGGAAAGCCCGGAGGACTATGCGGCCAAGACGCCATGGCTTGTCGAAGAAGGCACCAGGATTTCGCTGGAGTGCGGCGCGAAGGTGTTGAAGCTCCCCTACCCCGGAACGCCGCAAGCCTGCGCCAACATCACCAAAATGGCCGGCGACGTGCCGTGGGCCGTGCTGTCGGCCGGCGTCAACCACGCCACCTTCCTTGGCCAGGTCGAGATCGCCATGCAGAACGGCGCCTCCGGCGTCATTGCCGGCCGCTCGCTGTGGAAGGACTGCATTTCGCTCGACCGTGACATCCAGCGCGAAAGGCTTAAGACCATCGCGGTGCCGCGATTGCGTGAGATCCAGGCCGTGATCAGGCACTACCGGCAGAAAGCCGCTGCCTGATAATCTGCGTTAGACGAGAGCTATTCCGGCAAAAGTGTGAAGCGGTTTGCGTCCGGAATTGCGTGAAGACAAATGCAGGACGCCATGCCTCTCAGCATAGGAATAGACATAGGCGGCACCAATCTGCGTGCCGCCCGCATTTCCCGCACCGGTGAAATCCTCAAGCGCGTTTCCGAAAAAAGCGCGCCTGACCCGGAGTTGGTGCTCGGCCGCATCGCCGACATGGTGCGCCTTCTCGACACGCCTGACGTGAAGGCCATCGGCGTCGGCGTTCCGGGCCGCGTCGATGCGCGGCGCGGCGCGGTCCTGTCGGGCGGCTATGTCAACCTCGCCTCGGTTGCGCTGGCGCAGCGCCTGGAAGACATGACAGGCAAGCCTGTCATCATCGACAATGACTGCAACATGGCGCTGGCCGCCGAGATGGCGCTCGGCGCCGGGCGCGGCCACGCCAACATCGTCATGTTCACCATCGGCACCGGCATTGGCGGCGCCGTCGCTCAAGATCGGCGGATCACGCGTGGTTCGGCAACGGCGGGCCAGCTCGGCCACATCACTGTCGACGTCAATGGCGAGGTCTGCGCTTGCGGCCGCCGCGGCTGCGTGGAGACCACCAGTTCGGGCACGGCGCTCGGCCGTCACATTGCCCGCGCCGGGCTCGGCGCCGACATTTCGGTCGACCAGCTCTTTGCCCGCGATGCAACGGGCGACACCCAGGCGCGCGGCATACTGGATGCCTGGGCGAAACCGTTGCGTGCCGCCATCGACACCGCCGTTGCCATGCTCGCTCCCGATCTGGTGCTGCTCGGCGGCGGCCTTGGCCGCACGGCCCATGCTGCACTCGACCAGGCCCCGGCGCTGGCGCCCTGGTATCAATGCCAGGTCGAAGCAGCACAACTCGGTGACGACGCCGGTGTGATCGGCGCAGGCCTGCAGGCACTGGCGGCGGAGCCGCACGCGGTTCCGGCTTCACCCACGGCCCAGTCCAGCCGCCCGCGGCGCGCCGTGCTCGTCAACGGCATTCCCGCCAGTGGCAAGAGCACGGTCTCGCGCGGCATCGCCGATCGCATGGGCTGGCCGCTGCTGGCGCTCGACACGATCAAGAACCCGTTCCTCGAAGTGCTCGGCGGCGGCGACCGCCTGTTCAATCGCACGCTCGGCCGCGCCAGCTACCAGGCGATCTGGTCGGTTGTCGGCGAAGCCCCGCCCGGCACCACCGTGGTCGTCGATGCCTGGTTCGGCTTCCAGCCGCGCGAGGTTCTGGAGGATCATCTGCGAAAGGCCGGCGTCGAACAGACTTTCGAAATCTGGTGCCACGCGCCCGGCGAGGTGCTTGCCGAGCGCTACGGCGCCCGGCTCGACCAGCGTCCGGCGGGCCATCCCGGTGCGGCCTATATCCCCGAACTGATCGAGCTTGCCAAGCGCGCCGAGCCGCTGCGGCGCGGACCGCTCTTCGACGTCGACACAACGAAATCGATCGACTTCGATGCCATCACGGCCTGGCTGCGAGCCGTCATGGCCGGCGGCGCGTAGGCAGTCTATGCCGGCGGCCGCAACGCAGTGCGGGCGATCTGCCAGGCCGATTCGACATGCCGCCGCGCCGCGGCTTCCGCCTCTTCCGGCTTGCGAGCCCGGATCGCAGACATGATCTCGTTCATCTCGGCGATCGCCGCTTCGCGCCGGTTGGCGGAGACAATGGTCATCGAACGAAGCTGGTTGATGCGGACATTCAGCCCGCTGACGATTTCCCAGGCGACGCGCTTGTCGGCGGCCTCGAACAGCGCCTCGTAGAACTTCGTCGTCGCCCGCATCACCGCCGGCGGCGCTCCTGACGCCCAGGCCTCGAACAGGTCCGCCAGGGCGCGCTCGAGCGTCGCCAATTGTTCGCTGGTCGCCGACAGGGCGCAGGCGCGGGCGGCAATGCCTTCAAGCAGTGCTCTCAGTTCATAGATCTCGTCGGTGCGGCCAAGGTCGGGCCTTGCCACCGCCGGCCCATGCCCAGGGATCATCTGCACGAGGCCCTCGGCCTCCAACTGCCGCAGAACCTCGCGCACGACGGAACGGCTGACGCCAAGCTGATCGCACAGCGGCCGCTCGACCAGCCTTTCGCCGGGCTGGAAATGGAAATCCATGATCGCCTCGCGCATGCGCTCCAGCGCCAGCGTTCTCAAAGTCTTGGCGCTGCGGTCGATGCGAAGCGTGTCGTCTGGCATGTCTTGCCTCCTGCGCCGCCACGAAAACAGATTCCATACCCGGTTGACAAGGTACTTGGCGCTCCATAGCATGGTATACCATAAGATGATACAGGGATCGCATGATCCCTTGGCATCGCCGACCCGAGGATTCCATGCAGCCTGCCATCCGCAAGATCGTGACCTACACCGAGAACACGCTGATCGAAGGCGGCAAGGTCGCGTCCAGGCCGCTGCGCCTGATCGGTGTCGCCGCGGTGCTGACCAATCCCTGGGCCGGGCGTGGCTTCAGCGACGACCTGTCGCCCGAGATCCGCGCCTGTGCGCCGGTGCTGGGAGAAATCCTGACCCGCGAGATCATTGCCATCGCCGGTTCGGGCGAGGCGATCGAGGGCTATGGCAAGGCGGCCATCTGCGGCACGTCGGGCGAGATCGAACATGCCTCGGCGCTGATCCACACGCTGCATTTCGGCAATCATTATCGCCGCGCCGTCGGTGCCAAGACCTATCTTGCCTTCACCAATCTGCGCGGCGGGCCGAACACGCCGATCATGATCCCGCTGATGGACAAGAATGACGAAGGGCGCCGCTCGCATTACCTGACCGTGCATTTCCAGATCGGCGATGCGCCGGCGCCGGACGAGTTGGTGGTGGCGCTCGGCGCGTCGATCGGCGGCCGCCCGCACCACCGCATCGGCGACCGCTACCAGGACCTCAAGGAGCTTGGTAATCTGCATGGCTGACGCTTCCGCACCAGCCTGGGCCCGACAGGGCACCGCGCCCGACGGCACCGGCTTCATCCGCGCCGGATCGGGCACACCGGTGCTGTTCATCCATGGTGTCGGCATGAACGCCGCGATCTGGCAGCCGCAGATCGAGCGCATGGCCGGTGGCTTTGACGTGATCGCCATCGACATGCTCGGCCACGGCCAGTCGCCGCTGCCGCCTCAGCACCCGGAACTGGCCGACTACGCCGACCAGGCCATGCGCCTGCTCGATCATCTCGGCCTCGACAAGGTATCCGTCGTCGGCCATTCGATGGGTGCGCTCGTTGCCCAGGAGTTGGCCCTGCGCGCACCGGAGCGCGTCCGCCGCATCGTTTCCCTGAATGCAGTGTTCCGCCGCCCACCTGAACTGGCCGAAGCCGTTCGCCAGCGCGCGGTGGCGCTCAACGGCCGCAGCGATACGGCCGGCACGGCACAGACCATTGCCCGCTGGTTCGGAGATCCGGTGCCGGCCGCGTTGGAGGCGGCAGCGCAGAAGACGGCATCCGCACTGAGCGCGGTCGACCCGGAAGGCTATGCCCGCACCTATCGCCTGTTCGCTCGTGCCGACCGCGATCATGCCGACCGCCTGCCGACGCTGGCCGTGCCGGCCCTGTTCATGACCGGCTCCGAGGACAGGAACTCTTCGTCGGCAATGTCGGCCGCGATGGCACGCCTGGCGCCGCATGGCCGCTGCACGGTACTGCCGGGCCAGAAGCACATGATGGCGGTCGCGGCATCGGACATCACCACGCGCCATATCGTCGACTTCCTCGCAGAGGACGAAGCGGCCGAACAAGACGGCACTGCGAAGACGAATACCGGGTTCGACAGCGGCGAGTTCCGCCGCGCGCTGGGCTCCTTCCTCACCGGCGTCACCATCGTCACCACGATCGGACCCGAAGGCGAGCCGCGCGGTTTCACCGCCAACTCCTTCACCTCGGTGTCGCTCGATCCGCCGCTGGTGCTGGTCTGCATCGCCCACAAGGCGCTAGGCCATCCCGTCTTCGCAACTTCAAAGAGCTTTGCCATCAACGTCCTCAACGAGGGTCAGAAGGTAGCGTCCGGCATCTTCGCCTCGAAAGCGGCCGACAAGTTCGCCTCGGTGGCCTGGCGGCCGGGACGGACCGGCAGCCCCGTGCTGGACGGTTCCGTCGCATGCTTCGACTGCGACATGGAGCGGCTGGTCGATGCCGGCGATCATTCGATCCTCATCGGCCGTGTCCGCGATTTCGAGCATAATTCCGCGCAGCCGCTCGGCTATTGCCGCGGCGCCTATATCGCGCCCGGTCTCAGCCAGGATGCGCTGGCGGCCACCCAGCCC
This sequence comes from Mesorhizobium loti, assembly GCA_002356515.1. Classification (NCBI taxonomy): domain Bacteria; kingdom Pseudomonadati; phylum Pseudomonadota; class Alphaproteobacteria; order Hyphomicrobiales; family Phyllobacteriaceae; genus Mesorhizobium; species Mesorhizobium loti. The sequence continues at coordinate 3,169,878 of AP017605.1, forward strand.
GGCACCGATGTCGGTGCCATCCTCGAAAATGGCGGCCGGATCCTGTTTCTGGAAACGGCCGACGGTTTCGAACTGCCGCGCGGCCGGGGCTTGGGCTCGGCCGGCGATGGCAAAAGCCTGCGGGGACTGCTTGCGGCGAAGGCCATCGAGGCCCAGCTCGGCTTCCTGTTCGCCGTCTGGGATGACGCCGGAGCTGTTTCACGCACCCATGTCTACTATCGCGGCACGTTCGACGTGCCCGCTTCCAGCGATCGCGGCATCAGGCTCATCGAGATCGACGCGATCGAAGGATTGAAGATCGCCGATCCTGCGATCCGCTCGATGCTCGCGCGCTATATCAGGGAATGCTCGGTGGACGCATTCGGCGTCTATGTCGGCAACGACGTCGAAGGTGAGGTCCGCCCGCTCGCCAGGGCCGACGCTTCCGCCGTCAACACAGGTGACCAGCGATGAAATTCTCGCTCTTCGTGCACATGGAACGGTCGGATCCGGCCAAACCGCATTCCGAGCTTCTGACCGAGCTCGAGGAACTGGTCCTGATGGCCGAACAGGCTGGCTTCGAGACGGCCTGGATCGGCGAGCATCACGGCATGGAATTCACCATCTCGCCCAATCCTTTCATCAACATCGCCTATCTCGCGGCCAAGACCAGCCGCATCCGCCTCGGCACCGGAACCGTGATCGCGCCCTTCTGGCATCCGATCAAGCTTGCCGGCGAAGCGGCGATGGCCGACGTCATCAGCGGCGGCCGACTTGACATCGGCATCGCGCGCGGCGCCTACAGCTATGAATACCAGCGCGTCTTCCCAGGGCTCGACGCCTGGGGCGCCGGCCAGCGCATGCGCAAGATCATACCGGCGATCCGCGGCCTCTGGGACGGCGACTTCGAGCTCTCCGGCGAGTTCTGGCAGTTCCCTGCCACCACCTCCTCGCCCAAGCCGCTGCAGAAACCCTACCCGCCGATCTGGGTGGCCGCGCGCGACCCGAACTCGCACGATTTCGCCGTCGCCAATGGCTGCAAGGTCCAGGTGACGCCGCTGGCGTCCGGCGATGAGGAGGTGACGAGCCTGATGCAGCGCTTCAACACCGCCTGCGCCGCGCATCCAGAGGTCGAACGGCCCGAAATCATGCTTCTGATGCACACCTTCGTCGCCGAGGACGCGGCCGATTCCGATCGCCTGACGCAGGACCTGTCGAATTTCTACTGCCAGTTCGGCGCCTGGTTCCAAAACAAGAAGCCGGTGCATCAAGGCATATTGGAGCCGCTGACGGCGGACGAGATCGCGGCCATGCCGCAATACGCGCCCGACAAGATCAGGCAGAATCTGGTGATCGGCGAGGCCGACGAGGTCATCGCCCGGCTGAAGGCCTATGAGGCGCTCGGCTACGACCAGTATTCGGTCTGGATCGACAGCGGCCTTTCGCACGAGCGCAAGAAAAAATCGCTGCAACTGTTCATCGACCGGGTGATGCCGGCCTTCCTCTGATCGCGAGCCCTTGACTGACCAGCCAATGACCGACGCTCTTTTCAGGAACTTCATCGACAGCCGCTTCGACGAGCCATCCGTCACTTTCGACAGTGTCGACCCGTCGACCGGGGCGGCCTGGGCGAAAATGCCGGCGGCGAGCGAAGCCGATGTCGACCGTGCCGTCGAGGCGGCGCACCGCGCGCTACACTCAGACCCATGGCGAAGGATGACAGCGACAGCGCGTGGAAAACTGCTGGTCAAGCTCGGTGACCTCGTCGCTACCAATGCCGGGCGCCTGGCCGAACTCGAGACACGCGACACCGGCAAGATCATCCGCGAGACCCGCGCCCAGATCGCCTATGTCGGCGACTACTATCGCTATTATGGCGGGCTTGCCGACAAGCACGAAGGCGCGCATGTGCCGATCGATAAGGCGGATCTCGACGTCACCATCCGCCGCGAACCGATCGGCGTCGTTGCCGCGGTGGTGCCGTGGAATTCGCAGCTCTTCCTCTCGGCCGTCAAGCTCGGTCCGGCGCTCGCCGCCGGCTGCACCATCGTGCTCAAGGCCTCCGAGGACGGACCGGCGCCGTTGCTCGCTTTTGCCGAACTGGTTCATGAGGCCGGCTTCCCCCCAGGCATCGTCAACATCCTCACCGGCTTTGGCCATGATTGCGGCCGGCGCCTGACCAGCCATCCGCTGGTTTCGCGCGTCGCCTTCACCGGCGGTCCGTCGACGGCGCGCGCCATCGTCAGGAACACCGCAGAGAACCTCGCTTACACTACGCTCGAACTCGGCGGCAAAAGCCCGGTCGTCGTCTTCGCCGACGCCGATCTCGACAGCGCTGCCAATGCGGTGGTCGCCGGCATTTTCGCCGCGACCGGCCAGAGCTGCGTCGCCGGCTCGCGGCTGCTGGTCGAGCGTTCGGTGAAGGATGAATTCGTTGGCCGGCTGAAACGCAAGGCCGAAGCGATCCGCATCGGCGATCCGCAGGACCCGGCGACCGAAATGGGTCCGCTCGCCACGCTGCGCCAACGAGACTGGATCGAGAAGGTTGTCGCGGAAAGCCTTGCCGCGGGCGGCACGCTGGTCACCGGCGGCACGCGGCCAGCCGGCAGCGGCTTCTATTACACGCCGACCATCATCGACGCCGGCGACAGCGACCTGCCTTGTGTGCGCGAAGAGCTGTTCGGACCGGTGCTCAGCGTGCTTGCCTTCGACAGCGAGGCACAGGCGCTGGCACTCGCCAACGACACGCCCTTCGGCCTGGCTTCCGGCGTGTTCACCAGCAATCTCGGCAAGGCCCACCGCATGGCGCGCGACATCCATGCCGGCGTGGTCTGGGTCAACACCTATCGCGCCGTATCGCCGCTCGTTCCGTTCGGCGGCTACGGCCTGTCGGGCCTCGGCCGCGAAGGCGGGCTCGACGCCATCAGAGATTACACGCGCTCGAAATCCGTCTGGATCAACACCTCGGACGAGCCGATCCCGGATCCCTTCGTCATGCGCTGAGCAGGGCGGGGCGCAGGTGCACTGAGAAAAACAAGAACAGACCAACAGAGGAGAATGACATGAAACTGATTTTGACCGGCCTGCTGGCCGGACTGCTCGCGGCGACCGCCGCCAAGGCCGATGAAATGGCGTTCACCAGCTGGGGCGGCACCACGCAGGAGGCGCAGACCAAATCCTGGGCAGCCCCCTTCGAGGCCAGCTCCGGTATCAAGGTCCTGCAGGACGGGCCGACCGACTATGGCAAGCTCAAGGCCATGGTCGACGCCGGCAATGTCACCTGGGATGTCGTCGACGTGGAAATGGACTTCGCCATCAAGGCCGCCAAGGACGGGCTGCTGGAGCCGATCGACTATGCGGTCGTGCCCAAGGCCGATCTCGACCCGCGCTTCAGCAATGATCATGCCGTCGGCAGCTTCTATTATTCCTTCGTGCTCGCCTGGAACAAGGGCGCGGTCCCCGGCGAACCGGCCGGCTGGGCCGACATGTTCGACACCAAGAAGTTTCCTGGCAAGCGGACCTTCTACAAATGGTCGGCGCCGGGCGTCATCGAAATCGCTTTGCTGGCCGACGGTGTGCCGGCGGACAAGCTCTATCCGCTCGATCTCGACCGTGCCTTCAAGAAACTCGACACCATCAAGTCCGATATCGTCTGGTGGGGCGGCGGTGCCGAGTCGCAGCAGCTGATCGCCTCCGGCGAGGCCGCCTTCGGCCAGCTGTGGAACGGGCGCGTCTTCGCCCTGCAGCAGGATGGCACCGACGTCGGCGTCGCCTGGAATCAGAACCTCACCGCCGCCGACGTGCTCGTCGTGCCGAGGGGCGCGAAGAACAAGGGCAGCGCGATGAAGTTCCTCGCCGCAGCGACCAGCCCGGCCGGCCAGGCGAAATTCGCCGAGGCAAGCGGCTATGCGCCCATCAACACCAAGGCCAAGGCGGAAATGCCCGCCGATGCCGTCAAGGCTCTGCCCGATGCCCATGTCGATGGCCAGATCAACCTCGACATGAACTACTGGGCCGCGCATCGCGACGAGATCGCCACGCGCTGGTATGCCTGGCAGACCAAGTAACGCCGGTGCAGGTTGACGGGGCGCGGCTTGCGCGCCCCGTTTCGAGACAGGATCGCTCGATGCAGGGAAGTTCTTTCAGACGCTCTTCCGTTGCCGGCCTGCCGGCCGGCAGCGGCAGCGCCTTGCCGGCCCTTCTCCTGGTTGGCCTGTTCTTCATCGTGCCGGTGGTCGCTTTGCTGTTGCGCAGCATCACCGATCCTGAACCGGGCTTGCAGAACTACGCGGCGCTGTTCGGCAGCGGCACCTATGTGCGGGTGTTCCTCAACACCTTCCTGGTCGCCGGTGTCGTCACCGCCGTCACTATCCTAGTGGCCTTCCCCGTCGCCTGGATGCTGGCGATCATGCCGCCGGCCATGGGCTCGATCGTCTTCGGCATCATCATCCTGTCGATGTGGACGAACCTTCTCACTCGCACCTATGCGTGGATGGTGCTGCTGCAGCGCACCGGCGTCATCAACCGAGCGCTGATGGGCCTGGGCATCATCCACGCGCCGCTGCCCCTCATCAACAACCTGGCCGGCGTCACCATCGGCATGGTCTACATCATGCTGCCCTTCATGGTCCTGCCTCTGGTCGGCACTTTGCGCGCCATCGACCCGATGACGCTGCGCGCCGCCGCCCTTTGCGGCGCGAGCCCATTCGAGGCCTTTCGCCGCATCCTCTTGCCGCTGTCGCTTCCCGGCATCGCCGCCGGCGGCCTGATGGTCTTCGTCATGTCGCTCGGCTACTTCGTCACGCCTGCCCTGCTCGGCGGCACGTCCAACATGATGCTGGCCGAGATGATCGCCCAGACGGTGCAGTCGCTGCTCAACTGGGGGCTCGGCAGTGCGGCCGCCTTCGTCCTGCTCGTCGTCACCATGGCGCTCTACGCGATCCAGCTTCGCCTGGTCGGCGCCAGGCGCACCGGCGGAGGGATCTGAGCATGCTGCTCGACTATGACAGGCTCGGATGGCTGCGCGTGGCGCTTGTCGGCTTCACCGCGGCAGTCGCGGCTTTCCTGTTGCTGCCGGTGGTCTTCATCGTGCTCCTGTCATTCGGCTCGTCGCGCTGGCTGGCGTTCCCGCCACCCGGCTGGACGCTGAAATGGTACCAGCAGTTGCTGGCCGACCCGACGTGGATCGATGCCGCGCTGACCAGCGCCCGGATTGCCGCCATGGCGGCAATCCTCGCCGTCATCATCGGCCTGTTCGCCTCCTTCAGCCTGGTCCGGGGTGAGTTTCGCGGGCGCCAGGTCCTGCGCGGGCTGCTGTTGACGCCGATGGTGCTGCCGGTCGTCGTGTTCGCCATCGCCATCTACGCCTTCTTCCTGCGCATCGGCCTCGCCGGCACCACGCTCGGCTTCGTCATCGCCCACACAATCCTGGCGCTGCCTTTCGCCATCATCCCGATCACTGCCGCGCTCGAGGGTTTTGACAAATCCATCGAGGATGCGGCCATCGTCTGCGGCGCCAGCCCGCTGCAGGCACGGTTGAGGATCACCTTGCCGTCGATCCGGATCGGCATCTTCTCGGCGGTGATCTTCTCCTTTCTGGCTTCATGGGACGAGGTCGTGGTGGCGATCTTCATGGCAAGCCCGACCTTGCAGACCTTGCCGGTGAAGATCTGGGGCAGCCTGCGCGCCGACCTAAGCCCGGTCGTCGCCGCCGCCTCCAGCCTGCTCGTCGGCCTGACGCTCTGCCTGATGATCGTGACCGCACTCCTTCGCAGGAAATTGTCCAGATGACCCGACCGTTCCTGTCTATACGCGCGGTGAGAAAGACGTTCGGCGCCTTCGTCGCCGTCCATGACGTCACCATCGATGTGCCCAAGGGCGAGTTCCTGACCTTCCTCGGCCCGTCTGGCTCAGGTAAGTCGACGACGCTCTACGCCATTGCCGGCTTTCAGGATCCGAGCTCGGGCGATGTGCTCCTGGAGGACAGGTCGCTGCTCTCGGTGCCGTCGCACAAGCGCAACATCGGCATGGTTTTCCAGCGCTACACGCTGTTCCCGCATCTGAGCGTCGCCGAGAATGTCGCCTTTCCGTTGCGCGTGCGCCGCCGGCCGGACAGCGAGGTCAGGCGCAAGGTCGCCGACATGCTGGCGCTGGTGCGCCTCGAAGACTTCGCCGACCGCTTTCCTAGCGCGCTATCGGGTGGCCAGCAGCAGCGCGTGGCGCTTGCCCGGGCGCTCGCCTACGATCCGCCGATCCTCCTGATGGACGAGCCACTGTCGGCGCTCGACAAGAAACTGCGCCAGGAAATCCAGGCGGAGATCCGCCGCATCCACCGCGAGACGGGCGTCACCATCCTCTATGTCACGCACGACCAGGAGGAGGCGCTGCATCTTTCGGATCGCATCGCTCTGTTCAGGGAAGGCCGCATCGAACAGATCGGCACCGGCGAGGATCTTTACCTCAGGCCAGCGAGCGAGTTCGTTGCCGGCTTCATCGGCAACTCGAATTTCTTGCCGGCCGAGCATCTGCAAACAACGGACGGTACGTCAACGATCCGCCTCGGCGACGGCTCGATCGTGACCGGTGTCAAGGCGACAATACCCTTCGGTCAAGGCCAGAAGGTCCGGCTGATGGTGCGCCCGGAAGCCTTCCGCCTCACGTCGGGGCCTGCGAGCGCGGCTTTGGCCGTCGAGATCGTCGACACCGCCTTCTTCGGTGACCGCCGCCGTGTCGTGGCGCGCACGGCCAGCGGCGACGAGATCGATGTCAGGCCAACCTCTGACGCAGAGGGGGCGGACAGCGCCATTGCATCAGGTCAGTGCATCTTTTTCGATCCCGCTTCGGCGTTCCTGTTCCCGGCCTGACGGCTGCAATCTTCCTGCCAGGTCCGGTTTTCGCCTTCCGGCAACTCTGTTCAGTCGCCGCTGAAGACATGAAGTTCCGTTCCAGCCGCCTCAATGACAGCGCGCAGCGCCGGTTGCGGCTCTCGATCGGTGACGATGTCGGAAAGCTCGCCGAGCGCGCAGACGCGTTCGAGACTGTTGCGGCCGAACTTGTCATTGGTCACCACAAGCGCTGTCGACAGCGCGCGCGCAATCATCGCCCGCTTGACCGCGGCCGCCCCCGAGATCATGTCGCTAGGCCCGTCCGCGGACAGGCTCGAGGCGCCAATGATGGCAATGTCGGCATTGTAACGCCTGACGAATTCCACCGTATCCTCGCCGACCACACTGGCTTCGCGGCTGTCATAGGTGCCGGGGCACAGGATGACCCGGAACGTCGGATTGGCCCCAGTTACCGAGGCCACGCCGATGGAGTTGGTGATGATGGTCAGCTCGCGCTTCAGCTGCGAGAGACTGCGCGCCACCTCGTAGGTCGTCGAGCCGCCATCGATCATCACGATCTGGCCTTTCTCGACCAATCCCGCCGCGCCACGCCCGATCCGGGCACGCTCCTCGATCATGGTCTGGCTGCGCTCGGCGATCACCGGCTCGGATGTCACCAGCGAGATCGTCGCGCCGCCATAGGTACGGTTGAGCAACCCCGCATCGCCAAGCTCGATCAGGTCGCGGCGGATCGTTTCGCCGGCGACACCCAGGCGCAAAGCGAGCCTGGAGATACGGATCGAGGCCGAGCGACGCACTTCCGACAGGATGAGTGCATGCCGCTCCTTCTTCGATAGCCGGCTTTGCTCCATGATCGATCCTCCGCGAAGTCGACACTATTAACCATGCCGACGCTGATGGGGAAGGCGTCTCGCAAGACCAGCCGACTGCCTCGATTCGAACGGTTCTATCCGGATGCCGGCTGACAAGCGCAAGCGCCGGTGATCAGATGATGTTCTGACGAATCGGCGCAAGACGACGGAGACCGCAATGCATGTCGTGACATTGCTGAAGGCTGACATGTTCGACGTCGAGATCGACGGCAAGCCCGCCTCGATCGCGCAAGCCTTGCCGGACTGGAACCCGCATGACCGCTTCGGCCTGGTGATCGACGACGCGCTTGGCGGCATCGGCGCCACCCATCTGCTGCAGATCGCCATCACCGCCTTCTACGATATCAAGCCGAGCCGTCGCACTGAGCTGACGGTCTATCCCGAAATCTATGCCTTCCACATCGGCAAGGGTTATGGTGCGCATGCGCCCTATGATTTCTGGCCGGCCCGGCGCGAAGTCATCACCTCACTCGATCATCGTGAGGTTCTCGACGCCATCAATGATCGCGGCATCACAAGGCTGGCCGTTCCCGATCGTGCGCCGCGCGAGGTGGTGCATCGGCCCAAGGAGGTCGACGCGGCGCTCGATCGCATCGCCTCGGCCTTCGTCTACAGCCCGTCGGGCCGGGTCGCGGATCCGGATCTGGTCATTTCGGGAAACGACAAGCGGACGGAATACAACCCCAACAGCGCCTTGCGGCCGCGCTACACCGACAGCCGGCCGGCTTCGGTTTCGACCGGGGCCAAGCCGGTCAAGGAACTCGATTCGTCCTATCAGGACTGGCTTCGCGAGCGTGAGCACGATTTGACCAGCGAGGAACGCGCCTTTGTCGAACGCCGCCGCCAGGAGCTGAGACAGGACGGCCTCGCCACCGAAACCTATCGGCGCGTCGGTGTCCGCGAGGCGCTGATGCGGCTGGCGTCGGCCGGCCTCGATCGAGACACGGCCATTGCCGTTTGATCAATAGCCGACAGTGAACCGCTGCCTGACATGGGCAGGCTTCTCGATCTCGTCGACCATGACGATGGCATAGTCCTCGAAGGAGATGCTGCTGCCCTTGTCCGACGCCAGAAGCGTGTCCTTGCCAAGGCGGTATTTGCCGGTGCGCTCACCCGGGACGAACATGGCGGAAGGCGACAGGAAGGTCCAGTCGAGGTCGCCAACGGTCTTCAACGTGTCGAGGAAGTCCGCGCCCTTCTGCGCCTCGGCCTTGTAGATTGCCGGGAATTCGGGGGTGTCGACCAGCCTTTTGCCGGGGGCGACTTCAAGGCTGCCGGCGCCGCCGACGACGAGGTAGCGCTTCACGCCCGAAGCGCGTACCGCGGCGATCAGCGTATCGGGATCGCTGTCCAGAAAGTGCACGGCACTGATTACCACATCATGACCTCGGATCAGATTGGCGAGACCTTCCTTGTCGAAGACATCGCCCTTCCTGGCCGTCACACCGGGCAGCGCGGCGATTTTTTCAGGGTTGCGGGCAATACCGGTGACCGTGTGGCCACGGTCGGAGAGTTCCTTGAGCAGGCGCGAACCGACTGCGCCTGATGCGCCGATGAGAGCGACTTTTGCCATGTCTTTTCCAGTCCTTGTTGGAGATCAGGTGGGGGAGATCACGCCGCCGCTATATGGGCGAGGAGATTGTCGAAGCTGCCGAACAGCGCGTTGGAGCCGATCAGCCGGGGGGCATCGTTGCGGACAATTGCAAGGGAAGGAACGCCATTGGCATGCAGGCGCTGGAACAACGCGCGGCCGAGCCCAACCAGTTCGCGGTAAGCCGCCAGCAATGTCTCGCTCGGCTGCCTCAGCATGACTGCGGCATCCGCCATGCCGGCGTCGGCGAGCACGGCAGCGACACCTTCGACAGTCACGATGTCGCGGCCATTGACATAGCGCGCACGCTGGATCGCCTTCAGTGCGGTAAGCCGGCGGCTGGAGTCTTCGAGGCCGGCGGCACTGATGCCGAGGGGCGCCGCATGCGAGTCGAGCAAGGTGCCGCGGATGCCAAGGACGTTGCGCTGATAGGCCTGTGTGAATGCCTGTCCGGTCAGACGCTCGATACGCTGGTCGTTCGCCCAGGCATGAGTGGCAAAACCTTCATCCATCGGCCGCGCACCGGCACCGGAGAACAGGCCGGTCGGCAGCAGCTCGACGCGCACGCCGCTGGCCGACAACCTCTCCAGCATCGGCGTGGCGCCATAGCACCAACCGCAGAGCGGATCGAACAGGTAAGTTACGTCTGGATTGCTCACGATCGCTGCCATCCTTGCTGCGGGATACCGGCCGCGGGGCCAGTCGAATGTCTTGGCCCACATGTGGCAGGCGGCAGTCTTGCGATAAATGCCACTCAATAATACAAACTGTCTGATCAGATCAGACAAAAAGCACTCACCTTGGCCGACCTTCTGAACCTCAACCGGCTCGTCTACTTCACCACGGTGATGGAAACCGGTTCGTTCACGGCGGCGGCGGACCGGCTCGACGTCGCCAAGGCCGTGGTCAGTCATCAGATCGGCAGGCTCGAAGAGGAGTTGGGCGCGACGCTGCTGCAGCGCACGACCCGGCGCGTCACGCCGACCGAGGAAGGCCGGCTCTTCTATGACAGGGCTATGATCATCCTGCGCGAGGCGGAGGCGGCCTATGGCGAAATCTCGCACGGCGCGATTGAGCCAAGCGGAATGCTGAGGCTGACCGCGCCGCTCGACTACGGCACCAGGATAGTGGCGCCGGTCATGGCGGCATATCTGAAGACTTATCCAAACATGCGGGTCGAGGCGATCTTCGACGATGCGGTGAGCAATCTGGTCGACGAGCAGATCGATCTCGGCATCCGCGTCGGCTGGCTCACCGATTCTTCCAACCAGGCGCGGCGCTTGGGCACGATACGGCAGGTCGTGGTGGCGAGCCCGGCTTTCGCCGCAAACCTGCCGCCCGACGTCACCCCGCGCCAAGCGCGATCACTGGCCTGGGTCGGCAACGCCCAGCTGCGCGGCGTCGGCCAATGGCTGTTTTCCAGGGATGGCGAGACGGTGCTGACCGAGCTCAATCCCGTCGTCGTCTGCGACAAGAGCCCGGCGGCCTATGCTTGCGTGCTCGCAGGTATCGGCCTGGGTATATTTCCCGACTATGCGGTCGATGAGGATATCATCGGGGGTCGGCTTGTGCGGATATTCGCCGAGTGGACCTTGCCGATCGGCGGCATCCATGCGGTGTTTCCGCCGGCCCGCTTCCGGCCCGCCAAGGTGCGTGCCTTCGTTGAATTGCTGGCGGCGGCCGAGAGAAAGCGGGTGCGCGGCGCTGCCAAGGGGTAGCGCAACATGGGATGCAAAATGTCAGCGACAACTTACGCAAAGGCATCGTCACCCTTCCTGCATCATCGCGCTTCACTCGAGCCAAAAACGCGAACGGCCCGCTTGATGCGGGCCGTTTTATGTTGGTTTTGGGGTAGGCTTTGAGTTTTCTGTCCTGCGGCTTTGGCTTTGCCTGCTTGCGGGCCGCTGATGACAGGTTCGAATCGGCGGCCAGCGTCAGCAAAAAGCAAAACGGCCCGCTTGAGGCGGGCCGTTGAATGTTGGTTGCGGGGACCCGCAACCCCTTTTGTCATAACATCGCCGGACGTTTGATTTTGGTCGGGTTTGGCGAGTTCGAGGATGCCGAACAGCTCGCCGCGTAGCTCGGCATGCACCTCGCCGCGCCTGTCGCCGGGCGTGAGCACGATCTCTCCTATTAATGAGCGCAGCGCCTCGGCGGCTGAACGTCCATCCTCGTGGTCGGCAAGCGCTTGCGTGAGTTGCTCGATACGCTTCTTATATAGAGTGGCGATGTTGGGATGCAGGTCGGGCACGTCAGTGGGCGCCATCGCCAGACGCGCTGTGATCTCTGCCTTCTGTCTCTCCAGGTCTTCCATTCTCGCTTTCATCGAAGGTTGGTATAGGCCATCCTCGATCGCGGTCATGATGCCAGCGATGGCGCGCTCGATCTTGTCGAGGGCTTTGCGGTCTTGTTCGCCTTGCGCGCGACGCTCCTGGTTAAGGCGATTGGTTTCCTGGGCATAGGCTCTGATTGCCTCGCCCACGGCATCGGCCGAGACGAGCCTTTCCTTCAGGCCTGCAAGGACGCGCTGTTCGATCTTCTCGCGGGCGATGGTACGGCCGTTGTCGCAGATGCCCCGGCGCTGGTGGTTGAGGCAGGCATAGCGGTCTCGTGTAAACAGGCCGTAGCGCCCGCCGCAGCAACCGCAGGTGAGCAAGCCGGAAAGCAGGGAGACCGGCCGCCTCATCGTGTGTAGCTTCCTCGCCCGAGCCTTGCGCGTGGCGATCGCGACTGCCTCGAACTGGCCGGCAATAGATTTCTGTCTCTCCTTAACGGCCTGCCACAATTCGTCCTCGACGATCCTGAGATGCGGCACCTCGGTGCGGATCCATTTTACTAGCGGATTGGCCCGCGACACGCGCTTGCCGGTGGCGGGATCCTTGACGAAGTGCAGGCGATTCCAGACCAGCACGCCGGTATAGAGCTCATTGTTGATGACGCCGGTACCTCGGATGATATGGCCGCGCACGCTGGTATCGCCCCAGTGCCGGCCGAGTGGACCAGGAACGTCCTCCTTGTTGAGGTCGACAGCGATCGCCTTCGGGCTCTTGCCGGCGGCGAATTCGCGGAAGATGCGGCGCACGATGGTCGCTTCTTCCGGCACGATCTCGCGATCGCCACGGACGGGTTCGCCTTCAGCATCGAGTTTCTTCACCACCCGGTAGCCGTAGCACAGCCCGCCCCCGGCCTTACCCTTTTCCACCCTCCCTCGCAGGCCACGATGGGTCTTGAGAGCAAGGTCCTTCAGGAACAGGGCGTTCATCGTGCCCTTAAGGCCGACGTGCAGCTCGCTGACCTCGCCCTCGGCCAAGGTGACAATGGCAACGCCGGCGAATTTGAGATGCTTGAAGAGGGTAGCGACATCGGCCTGGTCGCGGCTGATGCGATCGAGCGCCTCGGCCAGCACCACCTCGAAGCGGCCGCGCTGGGCATCGCGTACCAATTGCTGGATGCCCGGCCGCAGCACTGTGCTGGCACCGGAGATCGCCGCATCCTCATAGGTTCCCGCCACGCTCCAACCCTCACGCGCCACTTGCTCGCGGCATAGCCTCAACTGGTCCTCGATGGAGGCATCCCGCTGGCTATCTGAAGAATAGCGGGCATAGAGTGCGACACGGGTCATGGCGGCAGATCCTCTCTCCTGTTCCCAGGGGGTTCATCATCCTGCCCCCTGCCCTCTCCCTCGCGGCGGTCCGGCCGATTGTCGTTGGCCGCAAGCCTCGCCTCGTACGCCTCCCGCGCCAGCTGCCGGCCGATCAGCCGGGCGATATCCAGAACCACCCGATCCAGCTTGGCCGCCGCCGTGAGTTCGGGGCGCCCCTCAGGGCTGGCGAGGTCGCCGTTGTCGTTCGCCGGAACCAACGCCTGTGGGCCAGTCCTGGTTTGCTCACCCATCGCGGTCGCTCTCCCAATGGTGGATCGACCCGCCATCAGAGGCCACCGGACGGCGAAGAAAAGCACGAAGTTCATGTCGTAGGGCGCCAGCGCGCAATAACTTGCGCCGTGCGGTTTCGTCTCAAGCCTCAAGGTCGAGTTGCAGGCGCAAGTGGTTATGGGGCGAGTCACAAGACCGAATCGCCACAACACTCCGCCTCGCCTTCCTCTTGCAGCGCTGCGACCAGCTTGACCGCGGACTCCCAATGCTTGGTGACATCGCTCCGCGTCGTTGCCCTGCTCCGGCGACGAGCCGGCAAACTCCCGGCAATCGCCTTCAAGTCACGAAGCACCGAAGCTATGTGCGGCCACGGGAAGTCGGTAGGGTCTCCGATATCCCGATCAGCACCGACGATCATTTCTAGCTTGGCGATGGCGCCGACAAGCGAAGTAGACACGACCTCGGGGATAGAGTCCTGAAGCTTCAGAGCTTCGGTCATCGCAAAGACCTCCGCCTCCCTCGCAACCGCATACTCCTGAGGATCGCGGAGAGTACGCGCTTTTCGGTCTTGAGCTCGCGTAGGAAAATCCGCGGCCAATACCTCGATTCCGGGATTGACCATGATTTGGCTTTCCAGCCGCTGCTGCACGCGGCATAGCAGCAATGAGGCATATCGAGCTCGTTGCCATTCGCTCCAAAGGCTCAAAGCGGGATCTGTGGCTTGGGACCCCGTCCTCTCGAGCTCATCGCGTTGCCAGCCGGTGACGAAAGGCAAAGTCGTGGTATTGTCGGAATCAGTCATGGATCCGAGCTCCCAACAGCTTGGCTGTGGTTAAGCTGGGTTGCGTGCAAGCGCACGTCGCCCGGCCATATTCGCGCGACGGCCGATATCAGCAAGGACCAAGGTCGTTGCAAGCGGCTGAAGCGGCCAGTCTATCGTGCCCTTTTAACGTATCCGAGATCACTTTGCAATCATATGATCTGAAAGATATCACCGGAGGCCAGATGCGAGCGGCGCGCGCCTTGGTTCGTTGGAGCGCGAAGGATCTGGCCAAAGCTGCAAGCGTGGGCGTGGCGACCGTGAGACGTGCCGAGTCCGATGACGGCATTCCGTCGACGACCTTAGCTAATCGAAGAGCGATCCGTAGCGCGCTGGAAGCGGCAGGCATCGAGTTTATTGCCGAGAATGGCGGTGGCGCAGGCGTAAGGCTTTCCCGTCGTTTAAACAACGGATCGCGCTAGCAGTATGTTTGCCGAACCGTTGCCGCAAAGCACTTGCTTGGAGTTCGCCGAGCCATCTTGGCGACGCCGCTCGCGCGCGCCGTCGAACGGGCGCCGTAGCGACCGAGCGGCTGCTTCGCGCCTCATTTCAGTCGTTCAGTCCGCGGGCTGCCTCCCCAGAAGCTGACTTCCGCTCGGCTAGCTAAGAGCACGCGACGGACTGCTGACACGGCGATTTTGTTGCCGATGAGAGCAGGTGCCAGCCTAGCCTTCGCTCGCTCGCGTTCTCCAAGGCTTCTAGCGTCGAGAACGCAGAAGACAATTCCGACGCGGGCGCGTTACCGTTTACGGAGCTGAAATCGCCTTGATTGACGCGGTGTTCCGATCGGCACCGGACCGCGCAGCCTTGCAATGTGGTAGGCCTGCGACGCCTAACGCACAAATCCGATGCCAACGGAGGGCCATTCGTGTATGTCTGGGATAGAGGACGTTCGCATGCGAGACATCAAGGCCTCCGGCTTCGTCCGCGTTCGCGGCGCGCGCGAGCACAATCTCAAGAACGTCGATGTCGACGTACCGCGCGATGCGTTCGTCGTGTTCACCGGCGTGTCGGGATCGGGAAAATCGTCGCTCGCGTTCTCCACCCTCTATGCAGAGGCACAGCGCCGCTATCTAGAATCGGTCTCGCCTTATGCGCGCCGCCTGTTCCACCAGATGGAAGTTCCCGAGGTCGATGAGATAGAGGGCCTGCCTCCGGCGGTGGCACTGCAGCAGCAGCGCGGATCGCCAACCACCCGCTCATCGGTGGGCAGCGTCACCACCCTCTCCAACCTTCTGCGAATGCTTTACTCGCGCGCCGGCGACTATCCGCAGGGCCAAGCCCACCTCGACGCCGAATCCTTCTCGCCCAACACTCCCGAGGGCGCCTGCCCACGTTGCCACGGCCTTGGCCGGATCCACGAGGTCACCGAGGCGTCGATGGTTCCCGATCCTTCCAAGACGATCCGCGAGCGCGCGGTCGCAGCCTGGCCAACGGCTTGGGGCGGCCAGAATCTGCGCGACATCCTGATCAGCCTGGGCATCGACGTCGACACGCCGTGGCGGAACTTGCCGAAGAAGGTGCGCAACTGGATCCTTTTCACCGAGGAGCAGCCCCAGGTCCCGGTCTATCCCGGGTGGAGCCATGAAGAGATTGAGCGCGCGATCCGGCGCAAGGTCGAGCCGGCTTATGTGGGCACCTTCTCGAGCGCGAAGCGCCATGTCACTCACAGCTATGCGACGACCCAGAGCGCGATGATGAAGAAGCGCGCCGCGCAATTCATGATCAGCCGTGCCTGCCCGATCTGCGGTGGCAAGAGGCTACGCCTGGAAGCCTTATCGGTCCGCTTTGAGGGCCTCGACATCGCCGAAATGAGCCGCCTGCCTCTGGCGCGGTTCTCGAAGATCTTTGGGTCTTATGCCAAGGCGACAGCCGGTAAGCTCGGGGCGCTGCGCAAGACCCATCCGGAGAAGGCCTTGGTAGTCGAGCGCATCGCCGGCGATCTCTGCCGCCGGCTGTCAGTGCTGCTCGACCTCGGTCTCGGCTATTTGACGCTGGAACGCAGCACCCCGACCCTGTCGCCGGGCGAGTTGCAGCGGCTGCGGCTTGCCACCCAGGTCGTCTCGAACCTGTTTGGGGTCGTCTATGTGATGGACGAGCCGTCTGCTGGGCTCCATCCCGCCGACACCGAGGCTTTGCTACGCGCGCTCGACGGCCTAAAGGCTGTCGGCAATTCGCTATTCGTCGTCGAGCATGAAATGGACGTCGTCCGTCGTGCCGACTGGATCGTCGATGTTGGCCCTGGCGCCGGCGAACATGGCGGCGAGATCCTCTACAGCGGTCCGATCGAAGGCCTGCGCGAGGTCGCCGTTTCGGAAACACGGCGCCATCTGTTCGACGATGAGGGCAAAATCCCGCGCCGCGTGCGTGAGCCAACCGGTTGGTTGCGACTGGAGGGGATTTCACGCAACAACTTAAAGCAGGTCGATTGCGCGATCCCGCTCGGCGTTATGACCACGGTTACCGGAATCTCCGGCTCGGGGAAATCAAGCTTGGTCAGCCAGGCGCTTGTCGAACTAGTCGCTGGTGCGCTCGGCGCGCCGGTCGCGGCCGACGACGGGGCGGATGTCGAGGCGGTGCTCGATGACCGCCCGGCCAGCGTCACCGAGGGCCGGATCGTAGGCGGCCTCGAAGGGATTAGACGGCTGATCGAGGTCGACCAGAAGCCGATCGGCCGCACCCCTCGTTCCAACCTCGCCACTTATACCGGCCTGTTCGATCATGTCCGGACATTGTTCGCGGCGACTCCCGAAGCCAGGAAACGCCGTTACGATTCCGGCCGCTTCTCCTTCAATGTCGCCAAAGGCCGCTGTCCGCGGTGCGAGGGGGAAGGCTTCGTCATGGTCGAATTGCTCTTTCTGCCCAGCGTCTACGCCCCCTGTCCCACGTGCCACGGCACCCGCTACAATCCTAAGACGCTTGAGATCCTGTATCGCGGCAAGACTATCGCGGAGGTCCTCGCTCTCACCGTCGAGGGTGCTTGGGAATTCTTCGACGACGCGCCCAACGTGCGCCGGTCGCTCAAGGTGCTTCGCGAGGTAGGACTCAATTATCTGCGCCTCGGACAGCCCGCGACAGAGTTTTCGGGCGGCGAGGCGCAAAGGGTCAAGCTCGCCACCGAGTTACAACGCGCCCAGCGCGGCGGCGCGCTCTATGTGCTCGACGAGCCGACTACCGGCCTTCACCCGACCGATGTCGAACGTCTGCTCGTCCAGCTCCACGCTCTGGTCGACGCCGGCAACAGCGTGGTCCTCGTCGATCACGACATGAAGGTGGCGGCGGGGAGCGATTGGGTGATCGATATCGGCCCCGGCGCCGGCGACGAGGGCGGGGGGATCGTCGTCAGCGGCCCGCCGGCAAAAGTCTCCGCCTGCAAAGCCAGCCGCACCGCACCCTATCTCGATCGGGCGCTAGGCGGGGAGGCGGGCCTTACGGCCAAGTGATACTCGGCGCCGAAGCGGCTGCGCCTGTAGAAGCGACGGCATGCCCCAGCCCGCATCGACAAGACCGGCTCACATGGCTGTGTTCGCTTGACCAATTGGGCCGCTTACCCGCGGCGTGCCAGTTACAGTTCGCTACCCATCAACGTCTCTGTTCCGGTAGGAAGATACGGCGACAGGGACGGTTGGGTGGTAGGCGGCAGAGCCTCGTCCAATACTGCGCGGAGGCTGACTGAAGTCAATACGGTTTGCTGGAGCAAGCTTAAAATCGCCTGCGAACAGGTGTCCCCGCTGACATCGTGAGCATTGGCCCTTGAAACCAGTCAGGATGGGATTCGTGGTTTCGGTACAGTCAGTCATGACCGAAAACGATGCCGCAATCGATAGCGATATTTTCCCATCTGGGTGGTCATTAGCATATTGGTCCCCGCGTGATTGGCGGGAGGGAAGTCAATGGGCCGGCGGTACGGCGCGGGCTCATGACTGGGGCGGCGTGGGCGCGTGAGCTAGGGCAGCCAGGACCTTACTTCGCCGATTTGTTCGCGATGATATCCAATTTATGAATTTCCGGTGTTTTGGCGAACATGTCGCCGGCCTTGATCTTCTCCATCAACCCAGCGGCGACCTTTCCGTTGAGATGCGCGTCGCGTCCCGCCTCGTCGTCGAAGGTATCGAATATAGCGAAAGAGGAAGGTCCTTCCTGAATCGCATACCATGTGATCGTTCCGGGTTCGGCGTCCACCAAAGGAACCGCGGACCGCAGGAAGTCCGCCACCTCTTTCTCCTTGCCGGGCTTGGCTTCAAGCGGAACGTACAGCGCGAACTTTGTCATTCTGCTCTCCATGTTGTGATCTTCGCCAGTTCTGTCGGGCTGACCCTACGCTTAACGTACGGGCCTGTCGCGCCCTAACTCGCAACCGAACGATTAAGGTACAGAAAGGGAACAATGGTTGCACGTCGTTGCGCTGGTCGGGTATCATACTGCCCATGGGATGGACCTTCGGATCACTGATCGAATGCAGGATGCAGGTGACGACGCATTGCGTCCAATCAGCCACACGAAGACGTTGGACCTCGCTGATACCTCGCCGACGGTTCGGCCCCATGAACCTGTGATCGGCGGACTCTGACATCGAGCTCGTTGCCTCCGATGGCCCTGCGGACACCAAGCGAGCGACCAGGCAGATACCCAACCTGCAAAATGACAAGGGTTAGAAACGTCCCGCCAAGCGCCGTCCAGACTGATGCTGCTCTGGTTAGTCGTGCGGCTCTAACCTTCGGCGGTCGGCTTCAGCGGCATGCCAATCTCGATCGATCGAACCTTCTGCCGCCTTATGGAAATACTGAGAACAGACGAGCCAACCTTTAAGCGGTCGGAGTAACAATATGCATGCCCCAACGGTCAGAGGCAGGCTCGTGAGAATGTGAATCCAGAAAGGTGGCTCCAACCGCAACTGAAGCCAAAGCGCAAATGCAAGGGCTGGGAATGCAACAATCGACATTGAGAAGAATGCAGGCCCATCGGCAGGATCGGCGAAGGAAAAATCGAGTCCACAGACATCACAACTTGGAGCAAGTTTCAGATAGCCTGCGAACAGGTGTCCCTGCTGACATCGCGGGCATTGGCCCTTGAACCCGGTCAGGATCGGATTCGTGGTTTCGTTATAGTCAGTTTTGACCGGAAACGATGTCGCAATCGATAGCGCTATTTTCCTGTCTGGATGGTCGTCGGCCATATTGGTCTCCGCGTGTTTGGCGGGAGCACCTGATTTGGCTTCCAAGCGTCCACACGCCGGTGGAGGCGGACGACCTGGGGAATGTACGCTTCCGCCAGAGGTTAGCGAGTCAATTCCCAACAGGGTAAGGGTCAGAGATCATTCTGAAGCCAAAGAAGCGTTAGTCCACAATCCCCGCCATGCGGACAAAGGCCCGTCGATGCTTCTCAGTGGCGGGCTTTCTTTTTTGTCGCGTCCAGTCCTTGAAGACGCCACACCAAAATCGGTAGTCCGCTTCGCGGCCGGCGAAACGCGCTTCCAGCGCACACCAGCGGCTGCGGTCGCTGCGTGTGATCCATAAAGCTCGACCGCTGCTTGGATGGCCCGGCTCGGATTACGGCGGCCCGCACATGCCCATAACCGGTCGACTGTTAAGAAGGATCCCGAATCCGCTGCACAGAATGCCTCTAGTATTCCCCGAATCCGACCCCTCGCCTGGTCAGGCACTCACCGGAACCAACATTTGCAGTCGGGGAGGTTCGTCCGCAAGGTCGGCCAGCATGCGATTACGTCCGCCTTGCTTCGCGGCATAAAGCAGCCGATCTGCGCGCCCGATAGCGGTATCGATTGTCTCATTCCCCCCTAGCAGGACTAGCCCGCCACTTAGGGTGACAGCCTTTCCAGATTCCTCGATCCGCGACTTCATCGCATCGCTTCGAACCCGCTCCGCAACCCTCTGAACGTCGCTATTGTCATCGATTGGGAGCACGACGACGAACTCTTCTCCTCCCCAGCGACAGGCGAGGTCAAACGGACGTTTCGTTCTTAGGAGGCTTTCGCCGACCTGCTGAAGGACACGGTCCCCGGCTAGGTGTCCATAGCTGTCGTTGATCGACTTGAAGAAGTCGATATCCAGAATCAGAACGGCAAGAGCGGCGTGCTTGCGCCTTGCAAAGGCAAGGATTGGCGGCAGCTTGTCGTACAGTCCACGGCGGTTCAGAAGCCTCGTCAGCGGATCATAGTGGGTCAGCATCGTTACCTTAACAAGTGCACCTCGCAGTCGCCAGGCAATGGCCCCGACCAATCCGAACAATGCAATCATGAACCAGGTGGGTGCGCTGTCGTTGGCGGCAGCTGCAAACAGCTCCCCGCGCCTCAGCTTGTGGACAAGTCGCAATTGGTTCGCAGCGATGGGAGCGCTCATCCACATGTCCCCGCTCGCGTCTTCACTGAACTTCGCTCCCGTATCGCGCAACGGTGCGCTGACAACGGTGCCGGGCGTGAAATCTTCCTGACTCGCGATGAGATGGTCGCCGTCGCTGACCAGAATGCTTTCGCCAATGGCAGTGCCAAGACCAATGAGCAACTGCATTGTGCTGACGCGCACATCAAGGGCCACTACCCCGAGGAAGCGGCCGTCCGCGTATACAGGTTCAGCAAGTGTTACAATCCACCCCTGTCCAGCCAGATCGTCATATGGGCCGGCGACGACCATCCCAGCCGTCGGATCTGATGGGGGCGCGGCTCGAGTCCAGTAGTCCTGCTTGTATATTTGGGGGTCGAACCGGAAAGAGCGTCCGCCCCGATCCGGCGCAAGATAGAGGAAATCGTCTGCCGACTGGTAGTAGAACCACACGACATCAGAGCTCGCGCCCGACATGGCTTCTACGACCGGGTCTATGGCGAGCGCAGACCATATTTCATGCCGTCGGTCTGCAGTTGGAATCGGCATCGTCCCGCTCAGTGAACCGCGTGCTTCAGGAACGTCTGCCAGCTCCCAGGTCTCCTTCTGCTCCATGGGTAGGAATGTCAGTTTGGATTCGCTCGCGTGGTCCTCGGTTGCGAAACGATCCAGGACGAGGGAGCGCATCGCGGTCAGCGTCTCCTCGTGAAAACTCGCAAACTTCGACAACAGCAGGCTTCGGCTGGCGAACGTGTCTTCCGCAACTGTCTTGAATTGAGCGACGTGGGCGACAAACGTGCCGACCCCAACGGTCACCGCCGCAAGAGCGGCCCCGACTACGCAGACAGCCAAAAGGCTTCTACCACTCACGATGACCTCTAGAGACTTCGGACGCCGCCTGGCTCCATGCAGCGACCTGCTGTTTAAGGCCGTGCTCTTCCGGCTCTCGACGGGCATCGGGAGTTCGATGATGACGCCTTGGGCAGAATTGAAACCGCGACGCCGTACCTACCGCACGGCCCTCACCAAGCTGCCCGCGAAGGCTCAGCGCGTCGACACTGATGGATAGGTCACGCACGATCATACCCGTTCGGCGGCTTCGGTGCCGGCGCAGGCCGACTCGAAGGCTTCACCGTCCACAGGGCGACCGAACAGGTGGCCTTGTCCGATCGGACACCCCATGCCCGCGAGCAGTGTGCGCTGGGCCTCGTTCTCAATGCCCTCCGCTATAACGGCAAGACCGAGCGAGCGCCCGAGGTCGATGATGGACCGCACGATTACCGCCTTCGAGGGGCTGGCCGCGATACCGCTGACGAAACTGCGGTCGATCTTGATTCCCGTCACCGGGAACGTCTCGATCAATCGGAGGCTCGAGTAGCCGGTCCCGAAATCGTCTACCGAGAGGCCGACACCGAGGCCTCGCAGCCGGCGGAATGCCTCAAGCACGTGGGGGGTGTTCTCGAGCAGCACGCTCTCCGTGATCTCAAGCGTCAGCCAGCTTGGCTGTGCATCAGTCTGGCGCAGGATCCGATCTAATATCTCTGCCATGTCGCGGTGCAGGAATTCGGTGGCGGATACGTTGATGGCAAAGCGCAACGGTCGCTCGCGTTGCTGGTTCACGCGCCGGGCAAAGGCGGCGACGCGGGCAAGGCCGCGTTCGCCAAGGTCGAGGAGCAGGCCGGTTCGCTCGGCCGCCTCGATGAAGCGTCCCGGCGGCTGGCTGCCGAACAGGGGATGGTTCCATCGGATCAGTGCTTCGGCGCCCACCCACTCGCCGGTGGAGAGGTCGACCTGGGGCTGGAAATGATGGACGAACTCGTCGTTGGCGATCGCCACCTTCAGCTCTCTCGTCATCCGGACGCGGTGGGATGCCTCCTCCGCGTCTTCGCGCCGGAACCGGCGGGGCCCGTTGAACGGATCCGACTTGGCCGCCCGCAGTGACGTGCCGGCATTGCGGAGCAGGGAGATGGCACTGCCGCTCGCTTCAGCGATCGCATAGCCGATAGCAAAGCGCAGCGAGATGTTGGCGCCGGGGACGATGAAGTCGGGGGCAAGCGCCGCGGCAACGCCGTCGGCGATCCGCTGACCGTCCTCTTCATCGGGCAGTTCGAACGCCAGGGCAAATTCGTTGGCTCCCATCCGCGCGACCAGGACTGCCCCGGTCTCCCTCAGCCTGCGCCCGGTCTCCTGCAGGAGGGCATCCCCGACATCAAAGCCATAGCCGGTATTGACGTCGTGAAAGCCGAGGACGTCGACCTTTACGATTAGCGGCAGTCCGGACTGCTTGGAGAACCGACGTTCGACGCCGACAATGAACGACTGACGGTTCAGACACCCTGTCGCAGCGTCGAAGTTAGCGGCTCGGTCCAGGGCTATTTCCGCTTGCCGCATGGCCGACACGTCGCGGAGAATGCCGAGGTAGAGCAGGTCGCCGCCGACCGCGATGGGTCTCAGGCTGAGGCGGTTCCAGAAGGCCGATCCGTCCTTGCGGTAGTTTCGCAGGGTAACGTCCACCGGCTCGGCGGCCCCTATGGCCTGGCGGATGCGGGCGACCTCCGGTTGATCGCGTTCGTTGCCCTGCAGGTAGCGGCAGTCCTTGCCCAGCACGTCGCGCGAGCCATATCCTGTCAAGCGTTCGAAAGCCTTGTTGACGTAAAGGAGCGGGGAACTTCCCCCCGAAACGCGAGCAATGGCGATGCCGTCCGACAGTTCGTCGAGCAGCGTCGGGAACGTCGAGCGAAGCGTCGCGTTGGCCTCGAGACCTTGTTCGTTGGTGGCCGCCCGACCAGGTCCGGTGAAATCAGCGGCCGAAAATTTCTTGAACTGTTCCATTGGCCAAACGTGGTGCGATCCACTTGACCGGGCAATGCGCCGCCTGGGCCGTTTCGAGCCAATTTTCAGCCGGGATCGGCCAAAGGTGGGCGTGCACCATCCCCCGCGGTCCGGAACCGATCGCGGTACTCGGACGGAGTCGCCCCGATATGGGCAAGAAACGCGCGGCGCATCGCTCGCGATGAGCCAAAGCCGGTCTTGGCTGCAATCGTATCGATCTTCAGCCGGCTGCCTTCGATGAGGTAGCGGGCGACGTCGATCCGCGTAAGGTCGACATATTCGGATGGTGGGATACCGACCTCCTGAGCGAAAACCCGTGTGAAATTGCGCGCGCTCATCGCGGCGATCCTGGCCAAAGCGTCGACGGACAAGTCGGCGTTAGGGTGGTTGAGGATGTGTTGCTGGACGCTGTTGAGACGGCTGCGGTCGAGGGTCTGCGCCGCCAGATGTACGCTGAACTGAGACTGGTCGCCGGGCCTTTTCAGAAACACGACGAGGCGTCGGGCCACGTAGAGTGCCACCTCCCGGCCTAGATCCTCCTCGACCAGCGAAAGGCCCAGGTCGATTGCCGCGCTCGAACCGGCGGAGGAGATCAGAGGGCCGTCGCGGACAAATACCCGATCGCCATCCACTTTTGCTTCGGGGAAGCGCTCGGCCAGCAGGGACGCGAATTGCCAGTGCGTGGTCACCCGGCGGCCGCTAAGCAGCCCCGCATCGCCAAGCAGGAAGGCGCCGGTGCAAACCGAACCGTAGCGTCGTGCCTGCGGAGCCATCCGGGTAAGCCAATCGATGACGTCGCTTCCTGGCGAATTGGGAGTTCCCACGCTTCCAGCCACAAGAAGCGTGTCGGGGCAATCCGGGCTCGCGAGATATGATGAGTCCGGCAAGACCCGGAGCCCCGACCCGCAACGGACCGGGCCATCGTCCTGCGCGACGATCGAAACCTCGTAGAAGG
The DNA here is from genome assembly GCA_002356515.1 of Mesorhizobium loti. Classification (NCBI taxonomy): domain Bacteria; kingdom Pseudomonadati; phylum Pseudomonadota; class Alphaproteobacteria; order Hyphomicrobiales; family Phyllobacteriaceae; genus Mesorhizobium; species Mesorhizobium loti. The sequence goes on from AP017605.1 coordinate 3,193,984, forward strand.
TCTTTGCGGCGCGAGCGTTCGCTTCAGCGAACACGTCCGTGAGGCCGGCAAGTTCGAGCGCGTGGACGTTCGATGGCACGAAGATGACGACCTGCATCGGATGTCTCCGAACGGAGTGTGGCTTTTGGCGGCCGACGGCCGCCCAGTCGAATCGGGCGCAGACACCCTAGTAGGTCGTCAGGTGGTGCGAGTTGCAGGCACTATTGGCGATGCAACTGACGCTGCGGGACAACTTTCTATGCGTAACAGCCACGTGGAACTTGGTCGTTTGCAATGATCCTACACCGTCCCTGAGCCCGGCACCACACCGCCCCTCATCTGCAAGACGGAACCATTCGGGGCGGCCGCCAGATCGCGCGGTCGCTTCGGGTCTAGAAATGGCGCGCCTGGCGAGATTCGGGTCTACTGGCTGCGTCGGATGCGAACATATGTCTGCTTTTCCGGCCTCGGTCCCGGAAAGCTGACTGTCCGCCTCCGACCCAAAGCGGTCAAACAGACGGTTCTACAATTGCTTATCGACTGGGGTTCCTGGAAGCTTTTCGAACTTTCTGGGCCGCGCCTCAGCCGAGTTGCGGGTGCTTATGGACCCGGCTTCGTTTCGCGTGAGGCGGCCGTCAGCGGGCGCAAGTGGCTCGTTGTCGTGCATTGAAAGTCGGTGGATGCCGAGCAGGCTTCGATGGACAGCTTTGCCAAGGCACCGGCTGCGGCGAAATTCATGAGCACGATCGACGCATCCTCAATGACGATGACGCGTTACAACGTCAACCGCTAGAGGCCGCACCGTAGGCTCACCTTAATAGGTGAGCCTACGGTGGCGCACCATGGCAACCTCCTTGGCGCACACCAGAACCGAGCTGTGGACACTGCTGATCTCACCGTGATCATATTGGTGCGGGAACGGGTGATGAGTTGGCAAGCTGATTTCTCAGTCGCTACGTCAAAGTGAATAGCGCCCCCTATGTATGAAAGCGTACAAGGGGAAGGCGGCGGCCAGTCGTGGGCTCCGCTGCTTGAGAGCGACCATCGCACTCTCGCCCGCAATGGGAGCAGAGAGATGCATATGCAGTCAGCCGGCATTTATCCAAACGACCTGGACACTTTGAAAATCGCGTTTGACGCGCTGTGTGGTGAATTTAGCGTCCTTCCCGAGACCTCCGAAGCACAGGCGGTCGCTTCGGAGTTGATAAGGCTCTTTCAAACTGGCATGACCGACAACGAGATGCTGATGATCGCCATGCGTGCCCGCTGGCAGAACGACTGGAAAATTGCTGGCTAGAGCTTCTTCGCCGCTATCTCCGCGATAACAGTTCGGCTGTCAGCCTCGAATTGAGCAAATTGATAAGCGCGTCGATCTCCAGCATGTCATGAAGATAGCCCGTGCTCGCCACCATTTTCCGGATGAGCTTTCGCGCGTCGCTTGTGCTCGGGAGGGATTCCCAGAGCGTCGGCTGGTCCGACATTGGCTTTCCTCTCTACGGCAAAAGAACCAATCCCAAAAATGCTCAGAAAAAAAGCGCTTAGGCTTAGCCGAAAGAGCGACTGACACCACGTGTTACGTCATTGCGGGGTACCGTGCCGTTCTCGGGCATGTGCGAGGGGATTCGCGTCAACCTTCTCGATCGCTTCCGGAGTCGCCTTCAGCAGCCAGCGGTGTCGTCGCGAAGGCGCTGATCGCGCGTCAGGAACGCTTTGCCGGTGAGCTTTGTCGATGGTCGGGCACAGAATGCCGACGCGATGCAGAACGGCGTTTTAAGCCCGATCGAACGTGAAGGATGTCAGAAGCGTGGTCACAAAGTTGCTCGCCTTTTCCTTGACGAGCGTCTCCGTCCATTCGTCGGTCCCACGCAGCATCAGCCCCGTGTAGATGCTGTCTACCGCGGCCTCTTCGATGCGTTTGATGTGCGACTTGAACGCAGCTTCGCCGCCCGTCCTGTAAATATCCCGGACAATCATTCGCAGGATTTCCTGGATGGCGATTTGCCAGGCGGTGTTGATCGTCTGAAGCTCGTTCGTCGTTTCGGTCATCCAGATCTCCTTGATCTTGACGGCCATCGACAAGGTGCGGCGATACGCACGCGAATTGAAATGGGTCGGTCGGCCGGACATAAGAAAGGTCAGGCAACTTTGCCCGACCTCGCTTGGTCTCATGCTTTCAACAGTGCCAGTACATCCGTGGTCAAAGGAAAGCTGAACCGATCAAACGGCCTGGAGATTGCAGGCCGACATTTTGCCCGACTTGTTGTCGCGCTCCATCTCATAGCCGATCTTCTGACCTTCGACGATTTCGCGCATTCCGGCGCGTTCGACGGCAGAGATGTGAACGAAGGCGTCGGCGCCGCCGTTGTCAGGATGAATGAAGCCGAAGCCCTTGGTGGAATTGAACCATTTAACTGTGCCAGTGGTCATGATGAACCCTTTCCATAGCAATATTGAACGACGGCAACGCAACAGCGGTGCCGCTTGTGACGATGACGATTTTGAAGGGAAGGTTCGTTCAGGGCGCGGTGCCAAACGCGCGATAACCAAAGCTCAGCAAGCAATATCGACAGGTAAATTCATATCCGGCTTCCATGGCTACGTCAACTTTTGGTTTTGGGAAATGCGGTTTCAACTTTTTGGTGCAGCCATTAAGGGTGCAATCTGACCGAATAACCCACGGAATAGATTATGCTGATGGAGGAATATAACGGCCCATTGAGCCATGTATGGCAGCCATGCAAAATCGTGCATTGCACAAAGACAAGACTTTGTCGAAAGTTGTCACGTCGGCCATCTACTCCTCCCAGATGCGATGCCGATGGAATGTGAGCCACACCTCCTCCCGTGGCAAACATGATATCGAACCCGCTGCCATCTCCTCCCGGCAGCGGGTTTTTTCATGCCATCAAGATCCGCGTAAATTTTTTTGCAAAGGGTCTTGAAGCTGTTTTCGACGCTTCCCAAATCGGCCGCCGTCGAGGCTGTATGGCTCGACGACGGGCGGCGCCGTTGGGCGGCGCACCTTGTACCCATGTTGCTTCAAGGAGAATGTGGCTATGAGAACCTTTGACTCGCTTTATCGAACCACCGTCGGATTCGATCGTCTTTTCGACATGCTCGACAACGGCACCCGCACCGACTGGCCGCCTTACAATATCGAGAAGACTGGTGAAAACGACTATCGCATCGCAATGGCTATTGCCGGCTTCAGCTCCGAGGAGGTGGAGTTGACGCAAAATGGCCCCGAGCTTGTGGTTGTAGGCCAGAGAGCCACCGACACTGAGGGTCGTCAGGTGCTGCATCAAGGCCTTGCCCTGCGCAACTTCAAACAGGCATTCAAGCTGGCCGACCACATGAAGGTAGTGAATGCGTCCCTTGAGAATGGTCTGCTCAGCATCGAGATTGTTCGGGAGATTCCCGAGGCGCTCAAGCCTCGCCGCATCAGCATCGGCGCGAGCAACCCGGCGGCGGTCAGCAAGCAGATCAGCCAGGACGTCGAAAAGCCGCGCAAGGTGGCCTGACGCCGAGTTTTAACCCTGACACTGCGGTCGCCTCCCGGTTTCTGCCGGGAGGCCTTGATTGCGGAGATTGGAGATGAACCAGCAGACCGAACCATACCGCGCAGCAAGCCGGCGCGCCGCTTCGTTCGAAGGTCTTTTTTGCCTTCTCGACAGTCCTCGCGACGTGCTCAGGCATCCGCGTATGAGCCTCGACGAAAAGCGGGCTTTGCTCGCATCATGGGCCTCTGATGCTCATGCCGTTGAAAACCGGCCCACCTTACGCCGACTGGACAACGGCAAGATCATCCCTCTCGAAGATATCCTGTCGTGCCTGAAGGCCCTGGATCAGTGCTACGCCGCTGGCAAGGACCAGTCGCATCGAGCCATGCCACGGCATATCGTGTTCGATCGCCGCAGCCACCTCTTCCGTGGGTGGCGGCGTAAGCGGCGATTTGCCGGCAAAGACGATGACGATGACCCACCGCCTTTTCCCGCCGCGGTATCCCCGCGCGTACCCGGCGGCGGCCAAAGCGGTGCGTATGTCTCGGCTGAGCGCGAGCCTGCTTATGCCTGACCGATCTGTTTTCGCTTCAGGCTAAAACGTATATCAAGCCCGCCGCGCTGGCCTGCGGCGGGTTTGCATATGAGTTATTTCTTCAGGATATTGCCGTGGTTCAGATCGAAGGCCTGGGCGTCCCCGGCCAGCTTTTGAAAATCATCCTGCAACTCACCCCATTCCCCGAGATACCCGCCGCACTGGCTGCAATGGATGGCCGTGTGTTCTTCCGCGTTGTCCGGGATGTCCATCAGGATTTTCCCGCAGGCTTTGCAATCAAGTTTGTGGTCGAGGCGCTTGCTGTCCATCGATGCTGGAGACCCCACTCGGTTAAGCATTTCCTATCCGCATGGTTGCCCATCGTCCAGCCGCTTCGTAGCTACCTGCGCGCAAAGGCCGGGGCCTGTCGTTGACTTTGGCGGTGCCGAAAGCGTAAGTCGCGGTGCGCGTCTCACGTCCAAGGCGCAGCGCTTCACCCATAAAGGTATCAAAAATGGACGACAAATATGCCAATGCGCGCGAGCATTTTTTCGCGGCTATCCGGACACTGGCAGCCTCTTCCGACAGTGTTCAAACGCGCCTGATCGACGCAAATACGAATATTCTGGAGGTTACGATCGATGAGTTCGATGGTGACCCGGAGCTCAAGTTCAAGTTTGCAAAAATACTGGACCTACTGGCGATCGATCAAGACGATATGGAAGCGGTCGCTGTCGAGACAGCCGCCCACATGACGGATTTTGAGGCCGTCAAGGTCGCCGACCTGATTTGCGATTTCTACTACGAGCTCACCTGAAACTCAGCGCAACACGGTACTGAGGATGAAGCGGGGGAGCTACGCGCAAACACTTTTGCATGTCTGCAAATCACCTCCTTAATAGCGAAATAAATGCGATGGCGAACTCAGGATCAGGCTGGCCCGAATCCTTGACCATCTGATGATCGATCAGCCTGGCCTGAAACGACTGCGGTGGAAACGATCGCGCATGTGGGGGAGAGGGAGGCCGTCAAACTGGTGGACGTGATCTGCGATTTTTAACCCGGACCTGAATGAATTTGGGCCGGCCCCACTGCCCGTGTATTGTTGACGACATCACAGCCGTTCCTCTTTCGACCCTTTTGCGAGTTTCCATGACGACGACAGCGGAACATTTAAAGCCCCTCCTGTGGGAACCCAGGAATCTGATCCGTGCCGTCGAAGCCGCAGGGGTCACCCTTTGGTCGTGGAACGTGGACAGCGACGCGTTGGCCATGGATGACCGGGCCTACGACCTCTGGGGCATACCTCGCGGCACGGACGTCAAATTCGAAGACCTGTCCGCGCATATCCATCCTGCCGACCGCGATAGAGTGCGGGCAGCCTTCAACGCCACGCGGGCCATTGTCGGCCCTTACGAGATCGATTTCAGGATCATGATCGGTGACGAACTCCGATGGATCTCCGCCCGAGGTCAAGGTGATGATGAGGGGATGGTCCAGCGGATCATGTTCGGCATCTTCATAGACGTGACCGGCCGAAAGCAGGCGGAAGAGGGTCGAGAGCTTCTGGCGGGTGAAATGAGCCATCGCGTCAAGAATCTGCTGACCATAGCGTCCGGCCTCACTGCTATCACCTCGCGCTCGACGTCCACGACCAATGACATGGCGCGCGAGCTTACACAGCGGCTGACCGCCTTGGGGCGCGCCCATGATCTGGTGCGGCCGTTGCCCGGCCAGACCGAGGCCGCCTCCGCGCTGCTCGGCGATCTCCTGACGGTACTGCTTGCGCCTTACGACGATCTGGGGGCCTTCAGCGGGCGTATTCGGGTCTCGGTGCCCAGGATGAGCGTCGGTGAGTCTTCCGCAACGATCCTGGCGCTTGTCATCCACGAACTTGCAACCAACTCTCTTAAATACGGAGCCTTGTCGGTCGAGACAGGGACGTTGGATGTTTCGTGCTCCGCGCAAAATGACGCTGTCACAATTGTCTGGACAGAAAGTGGCGGGCCGCCCGTTGGCCCCCCTGCTGCTGCGCCAGGCTACGGCAGCAAGTTGGTGGAGCGCAGCGTAACCGGCCATCTGCGCGGCTCGATCGCCTATGATTGGTCAAAAGACGGCCTGGTGGTCACGCTGAAGGTACAACCGGAGCGCCTTGCGCAATGAACCTCTTGCTCACCGTCAACCCTCAAGGTGGACGATTTGCACGCAGTGAGCTCACCGGACGGCCGCGAAATGGTTTCCGGCTGATATGGATGCGATCCTAAAGGAACTGTACTGGCACGCCGCGGGTGAGCAGCCTGCCAAGTTCCTGAGCATCCCAATTGGTCAAGCGAACACAGCCATGTGAGCCGGTCTTGTCGATGCGGGCTGGCTCAGGCGTGCCGTGGATCCCAAAGCTCGGTTCGGACAGGTCAATCCAGATCACGCCAACGGGACCATTGGGGCCTGGTGGAAGGGTCAGGACCTTGTCGTTGTTGCCCTGTTTGAAATTGAGCTTGGGATTGTAGGTGTAGGTCGGGTTTTCGACAACCGTGCGAACCGTATGCGTACCGGAGGGTGATGGGTTCTCCTCGCTGCCAATGGTGGCGGGAAAGGCTGCCAGCAAAGAGCCGTCTTCTGCATAGGCGCGGAGCTGACCTTCTGCCTTGTCGACCTCCAGCCTGACGGTTTTGCCGCGCCTGCCTGAGCCCAGGTCGGCCACGGATATCGTTTCGCCTTCGACGAAACTGGCATTCGGATTGAGTGCCTTCAGAAAATCTTCATCCATGTGGAAGCGCTCAGCCAAGGCTTCGCTGGCACGAGCGTAGCCGAGATACTTCATCTCCGCCATTTTGGCATAGTCCTTGGGAATGGCACCCACCACCGTCGAAAGATCGTCGGCGGTGATAACGTAGCTGCCGATCACCTGCTTTTCCGCATCGATTGCGCCGATGACCAGCGGGCCCATCTTCCCGTCTACCGGAAGGCCACGCATGGCCTCGAAGGCTGCGATGGCGTGCCTAAGGTTGCCACCATCGAGCCCGTCAATAACGCCCGGCGACGCTCCCGCCCGATCAAGCAATATCTGCAACCGGACAATGGAGGGCGAGGGCGTGTCACCCGCCGGGGGCTGGGTGAACTCGGTCGACGGGGTGGCCGCGCCGATTTGGAAGGTACTGCTGGTGGTCAAAGGATCGACCTTCGAAGACACCGGCTCGTTACGTGCGGGGATTGCGTCCAGCGGTGCCGTGTTGATGGCCTCCGGTGTTAGCAACGACGAGGCTGTTGCCTGTGTCATGACGAGCGGCGCAGCGACCGAGCAAAGGAAGGTGCACGCCGCTAAGGTGAGCGCTGGCAGGCTGGGGGCGCGACGCATTGGGAGGCTCCTGACGGCGGACGAAATGAGGCTGGAGCGACATTCTTCTGGATTGGTTACCGCCCCCTTAACGTCGCGCTCCAGTGCCAATTCAGATCATTAACCTCAACGCCGGTGGGCCTGTCGGAACCATTGAAATTGCTAACCGTTAGGCTGTTCACGAAGAATGAGCGAGGGCATTTGTGAACCAGGATGACGCGTCACCGATCGCCTCAGGGCGTGGAAGGCCTCGACTATGTTCTCAGGGGCGGATACGCCAAGTTCAGGTCTCACCTGATAGAGGGCAGGCCCGGCTCGGGAAAAAGGTAAGCAAGGCGATCTTCTGGGGGACAAGGGGTCGTGACGCACTCGAACGAAAACGTGCTCATACTTGCGCCGGTCGGCCGCGATGCCAAGATCGCGGCATCGATCCTGGCGTCGAATGGAATCGCGTGCCATGTCTGCGCGAGCCTGGATGAGGCATCGCCGCTGCTGGATCAAGCGCAATGCCTTGTCGTCGCCGAGGAAGCGTTGATCAGCTCCGACCGCGCTCAGTTTGCTTCGTGGCTTGAAAACCAGCCTGCATGGTCTGATTTTCCAGTCGTGTTGCTGACGATGCGTGGGACCGAGTTCGACCAGCGGCTGGCGTTTCTCGATCGCTATCTGATTGTGCTCGAGCGCCCCTTCCTGGCGTCGAGCCTTGCCAACTGCGTGCGGTCAGCGCTACGTGCCCGTGCCCGTCAGCTTGAGGTGAAGTCGTATATCGAACAGAAGCAGGAGGTTGCCGATAGGCAGAAGCTGCTGATCCGCGAGCTACATCACCGCGTCAAGAACACGCTCGCCAACGTGCGAGCGATGATGTGTGCAACTGCCAAATCGAGCGGCAGTTTTGAGGATTTCGTGCGCGACTTCTCTGCTCGGATCGTCTCTCTGGCCGACACGCATTCAATGCTCACTGACGACTACTGGCAGATGGCTTCCCTACAAAAACTGCTTGAGTCGGAACTTCGCCATTACGATACAAAGGACACCTCGCGTATATTCCTTGAAGGGCCTGATGTGGCGCTGGTCGCCGATATTGCTATCCCGGTCGGCATGGCCTTCCATGAGCTGGCGTCCAACTCATCAAAATTTGGTTCATTGTCCCGCCCTCAGGGTCGCCTCGAAGTCCGGTGGTCTGTCGGCAGCTCGGGTGACTCTCAGATCGTAAATCTAGATTGGCTTGAGCGCGACGGACCTAAAGTCGACAAACCCAAGCGACGCGGGTTCGGCACAACACTTCTGGAAAAGGTCGTCGCCGTGCAATGTCAGGCCAAGGTCGACTTGGATTATCATCGTGATGGCCTTCGCTTCAACATGGCGTTGCCGCTGCGCGACGCAAGGCTCGTGCCAGCGTACTGACGAGCAAGCACCCCAGAGTTATCTCATCGGCGCGCCGATGGTCGGCGATGATCCTTCATCATGCTCAGATAGGTCGGATCAAACTCGGCAACCTCCGCCGGCGCAACGTCGAAGCGTCGCTTATCCTCACGTCTGGATGGAGCGTAGCGAGAGGTCAAGAATGCGTCGAGGGGTCGTTGAACCGCTCAAGCGGCGTCTGGTTCAGCAGCGTTGAGAGAGCCGTAATAATCTGGGCCATGACGAATGGCTTCTGGATCATGACGCTTTGCGGAACGCCTTCCGCAGGCCAAGCTGGCGCGCTGTCACCGCTCATATAGATAACGGGCATGGCGGGGACTGCCTGCCGGACGTGCCTGGCAATATCCCATCCTGACTGCCCTTCACCCAGTCTGATATCTGTAATCAGGCCCGCAAATTTAGACGGTTCGGCGTCGAAGGACTCGATTGCAGTGGCTGCACTTCTGGCGCTGACCACTTCGAATCCGGCCTCGATTAGGGCGCTTTCAACATCAAGCAATATCAGCGCTTCGTCCTCGACCACAAGGATCACTTGCAACTGCATCCGACGTCCCCCGCCGGCTGCTCCGGCGGATGACAAGCGATCGCAGCAATTTAAGTTCCGCTTATACGCGTTGCGCACACAACATTGTTAGATACGTACAATATTCTGGAGGCGAAGGCGCGCGCGCTGAGCCTCGGCACAGCATAGTGCAAAGTCTTCAAAATCGAACGAACGGATATTCTGCCTGCCATTGTCCAATACGCGGACAAACCATTCCCCGCACACCTCGACGACCTCAACCGTTTCTCGAAGAGGGATACATGAAGGTTCGTGTTGCGGATCGCACATGGTTCGTCCGAAGCAGGATAGAAAAGCAATCCTACCCTGCTCACAGCCATCCACATTAAACTTTGATGGTCGGGAAGCCGCCCGATTGGTGTCGACCGAGCCCGGATTTGCTTAATCGTCATTGTGGACTTAGCGCACGTAATCGGTGGCCGCGACCGATTTGGCCTTCGGCCGCCTGCACTTCGTATTCTGACCTATTAACAAGCCCTACCTTCGCCTGAGGTTGATCTCGCTGATTGTGATGTTCTTGCCGGTAGCGGGATCCTTGTCGGTCGTGGTCAACCGCATTCCATTGTCTCCAACCTTTTCCAGCTTAAGCTGAGCGGTGCGGTCACCGTTGACTTCCTTTGCCCAATGAATGCCAAGGACCAAAGCGTTGCCCGAGCGATTGCCGCTGAGGCCCGCCGGGCCAGTGCTCGATCCAGTGTATGTGCCCGTATACGTTTTGCCATTGGTCTTGACGTCAGCGCCGATCGCTCGCGAGAAAACCACGTATCCAGTACATTTGCCGTCAAGCGACAACGAACTCTCGGTTGCATCGGACGCGAATTTACAGTTGATTTTGATGGGTTGAGAATCTGCGTCGACTTTGACGGAGCCCTTGCCAACCCAACTTCCGGCGAAAGACCTCAGGAAGGCGCCATCATCGGCATGAGCGGGGACTGCGGCGCAAAGTATGGCGGCGCTCATGAATGCGAAGATCTTTAACATCATCTATTTCTTTCCAGCATGCGGATGTGTGAGCAGATTCTGCTATGGCTGTATGGCAGTTCGCTGATCTAGGCCGCAGCAACAACCTTCTCTATCTCCTGCGCCGAATGCCCGGTGAGATCCTTGGCGATCTCGCCAACAAGAACTGCCGATAGCTTTTGATGATAGTGCTTTCGCAGCTCTCCAAGCGTTCGCGGCGCGGCGATGACGATGAGGTTGGCGATCTGTCCGCTGAGAACCTGTCGGTTGAGCAGCTCGGCGGTCCCGGCTGCGAAACTGTCTTCCTCGATCTGACTGTTGTCCGGATTTGCGGAACTGCTTTGGTGACGGGCGCCGGACCCCTTGTTGTCGTTGGTTACGTCTTCAACCGCCGATGCCGTGAGGTTTGGATTGGCTTCGTCTCCGGAGTTGCGAAACAGGTTGAGTTTCTCGCCATCAGCTACCGCAACAGTCGCGCCCTTGGGGATATCCATTTGTGAGTCTCCGCTATTGCGCCATACGTCGGCTAATCAGATTGATAGCCTGCTGACGTCAGTCTCAACGTCTCAACTCGCCATTGGATGCCTTGAGCCTGCGCCTTTCATTGCGCCGGCCATACCGGCTGGCGTATCGGCCGCCAGCGCCCGTGACGTGGCGGGATATGTCAGATGGGCTTTGGGCTGCCTGTAAACTGCAATGCAGATGCCGCTGGAACGATTGTCGGTGGACGCCGTTCGCTGGGACGAGCGAATGAGGGGTGACGCGATGCACCATGCTTTCTTTAGACGTCCGGTGACCCTCGAGTTGCAAAACGGCGATCTGCGCACACTGTCCAGCGCATCCGAGGCTGCCACCTTGATGATGGAGAAATGGCCTGGGGAGCATGGCTCAAAATACCGCGATGCACTGCAAGCTTGCACAGGTCCATTGTCCACGGCGAAAGACGTCGAAAATGCGCGGCGCGCGTTTCTGGCGGCCGTGCAGGAGGCCGGGCTCACCGTGCGGGGCGTCTCGCACGATGAGGAGGAACCATCGGCCCGTTCGGTAGAACAACCCAAATCGTCATACATCTCTGATGAGAAACGGCGGGATCGCGGACACAAGGAGGAGCAAGAAGACTTTCTGGTCCGATTTCTGGCTCGTGAAACCGGCATTACCGAGACGCAGGCTCGGAAGTTGATCGATATGGTTGGCAACGATCGTGCCTCACTGCTGCGCGAAGCGAGAATTTTGAACGCGCAGCGTTGAGGCCGGAACTTGAGCCTGGACGCGTGAAGCACAAGAGCGGCTGTGGGATCGGCGTTGAGTGTCTGGCTGTCATGCCGCCGCGCTGACTGGTGATTGCCGAGACTCGAGCGGCCTCCTTATCCTCCAGAGGCGGGCTTTCGAGAGGCGTCGAATAAAGCGGGGATGACGATACGGGAGGTGGGATTTGATTTGAATTTAAGTGCTGCCCGCTTGGCTGAACACAACCGTGCCATCATCCTTGCGAACTTCAACCGCTACGACACCTTCCAGATTCCTCTTGGAAAAATTCGCTGACGCATGGTCCCGTGCGGCCTTCTCGGCGTCAAACATTTCTTTTTCGACGATGCCCTGTTTGCCGTACCAGATTAGTGTGTAGGACAATTTGATTGAGCGTTCCTTTTCTCCGCAGCATTCGCATGGTCTGGGCCTGTGTCGAACTGAGGCGCTATGACAGTACGCTTTGGGCGGGATATCACAAGTTCGGCGATCGGGTTGTATCAGCCGAAAAATTGAAACCGGCTGCGCATCCGGTTTTGATGTATCCTGCCTGGAACTTGCTGACGAATTGATAGACGGACGGCTTCCCGGATTACAATGGATCCTTGCCGGCTTGAGACCGACTTCGAGGTTCTCCTCGAACCGAGGAAACCGGCGCGGAAATGTTTGGACGGCTCTATGCCCATTTTTTCAGTGAGACACTCAACCGTATATGATTATAGGCGACCAGTGCGATTTGGCGAACACCGGCTGATGTTCCGGCCGCGCGACAGCTTCGACCAACGGCTTCTCGCCCATGCCCTGGTCATAGCGCCGGAGCCAAACGAGATCCGATGGATCCATGACGTTTTCGGAAACTGCGTTGCGGTGATCGATTTCGTCGGGTCTGCCAAACGGCTTCACTTCGAAACCTCAATCAGGCTTGATCACACGCCTCAGCATACACCGGATTTCCGCATCGACGAGGCAGCACTCAGCTATCCGTTTTCCTATGACCCTGACGAGGCCCTCGACCTATCTCAAACCATCGAACGCCACCACCCAGACCAAGACGACGAAATCGGAAAATGGGCGCGCCAGTTCTTGAACGCCGCCGGGCGGAACGAGACAGGCACATTGTTGATGACACTCTGCTATGCCATTCACGAAAGCTTTGCATATTCCCGTCGGACTGAACCTGGGACGCAGCCACCTCTCGTCACGCTCCATCTGAGGCGGGGCACGTGCCGTGACTTTGCGCTTTTTATGATGGAAGCAGTTCGATCGCTTGGCTTCGCTGCGCGCTTTGTTACGGGGTATGTCTATGTCCCCACCCGTGATAGTGCGGATGTGCGGGGCGGGGGCTCGACGCATGCCTGGTGCCAGGTCTATCTGCCCGGAGCCGGTTGGGTCGAGTTCGATCCGACCAACGGCATTGTCGGCAACCGGGAACTTATCAGGGTGGCAGTCGCTCGGCATCCAAGACAGGCCATCCCGCTTTTTGGCAGCTACTCTGGGTCCGCATCGAGTTTTGTCGGGATGAACGTCGAGGTGAAAGTCACCAAGGAGATGGAGCAGGCCGAACTGACCGCTCTTTGATTTATTTGCGGAACCGTTTGTCCGATGCGGAGTTTGCCCGGCTCTTGAGCAAAGCATTGGAGCTAGGATGCGGATTCGCGCAGGCTACAACCTCACTTACGAGTGTCCGCAGCCAACACCGATGCTGCTGGTGCTTGAAGTTCACCCGTCGCGTCGGGTCGACCTGTTGACGGAGCAGGTCATCGGTTTTGATCGGCCTATCGAGGCCAGGGGCTACGTCGACAGTTTTGGCAACGCATGCACGAGAATCGAAGCGCCTGCCGGTCTCACAACGATCTCAACCGTCTTTGAGATCTATGATAGCGGCAAACCTGATGTCGTTGCCAGCGATGCCGTTCAACACGATATCAAGGAGCTGCCGGACGAAGTGCTCAAGTTTCTTCTTGGCAGCCGGTACTGCGACACCGATCGCCTGGGCGATTTCGCCTGGGCTACTTTTGGCAACACGAAACCTGGCTGGTCTCGGGTGCAGGCTATCTGCGATTTCGTACACAATCACATCGCGTTCAATTACCAAAACGCCGACGCGTTGCGCACCGCGCATGGCGGCTTCACCGATCGAACTGGCGTCTGCCGCGACTTCGCCCATCTGGCAATTACTTTGTGCCGCTGCATGAACATTCCCGCGCGGTATTGTACCGGTTATCTCGGGGACATCGGGATCCCGCCGGTGCCGGATCCAATGGATTTCAGCGCCTGGTTCGAAGTCTATCTCAGCGGTCATTGGTTTACATTTGACGCACGCCACAACCATCCCCGCATCGGGAGGATTCTGATGGCGACCGGCCGGGACGCTACTGACGTTGCCCTCTCAACGAGTTTTGGTACTTCGAGATTGGCAGGGTTCGAAGTTATTACCGATGAGATTAGGGCTTAAACGCTGATACCCGCGCAACATTCAATTCCCAACTGGTGGATTGGATCGTGTGCGAGGATCACGGCTCGGGCAGAGTGGCGCGGCCTTGCCCGTTTGCAGAAATTCGCCAGGTCGAAGTAGAATCGCAATTCTAATGCTTGTCAGCTCTTCCTCTCCCGGTGGAAATCGAAACTCATTTTCCCATGCAATGCCGTTTCGTTAACCCAATGACCGATCTTTGCCGCCCCTGATCTTGCCCCACGGCTCCGGCGGCAACGAAACAGATATGTTGCCAGTCGCTTCTGCCGCTGCTCCGAGCGCCGCAGCGGTTTGGATAACTTTTAAGACAGCGTGGCGCCGGCGTATCCAATCATATTAACCGGTCCGACGTTCGCACTCTGGGCGATCGACGTCGCAGACTGCCGGTCAAAGATGCCATGTCGACAAGGGTGCAAGCCGCCGCAATGACAACGCGGCAGCCATCTAGGGCCTAACTTCACAGCGGTTCGGAACCACTTTCACATTATCCGTCGACAATCAGAAGCACATTGTGAATTGATGAGCTAATACAATTGTTTCGCATCGGAGCGCACATTGCAGCGAAGGCTCGCAACGTGCGAGAAATGGCGAAAACGCCAGAAAAAACAACCAACCGACCGCCGCACAATGTGCGGCCTTTTATCTTGCCATCGTCCGGTCGTGTTGGCAGTCTCCCGCCTCCACGCACCCCATGACACGCCGCAGCCCGCTATCGTGCAATCGGGAACCGAGCCGTTCATGGCGCATTCCGTTCGCCCGGGCGCGGACAAACAGCCCGCCCGACTGCGGCTCCATGGCGGAAACATCGCGCACGAATGACGACGTCATCGCAGCATCCGACGTGCGCTTCGCCGGCACGGGATCGGCTACGGGTGCGCGCCCAGCTTGCGCGATGGACAGCGGCGCGCGCGTCAAGCCGAGCGGATCGACCGCCGCGACCATGATCGGACCGGCCGCATTGCCGCGATCTACAAACGACGCGACGACGGCGACATGGGCGCGCGTTTCCGCGGGCAGAGGGCGGCCCTTTAGCGAGTCCTCATAGCGGGCAGGACCAGCGTTATAGGCTGCGATCCAACCGGGCGAACCGCAGCGGTCGAATAGCTCGCGGATGTAGCCAGCGCCGGCGATGATGTTGTCGTGCGGATCATTGGGATCAGCGCCGAGACGATGACGCAGGCGCAAGGCCGCCCATGTCACCGGCATGATCTGCATTAGACCCATCGCGCCCTTCGGCGAAAGCGCGCGCGGATCGCCGGCGCTTTCGGCACGCATCACCGCGCTGATCTACGCGAACCGAACGCCGAAGCGCCGCGACGCCTCGGCGATGTGATCGGCATAGGGATCGCGCGGCGACGGCCGAGCGATCGGTCCGTCCAGCGCGATCGCAATCGCGGCCATAACGCTCGCGAGGGTAAGGCCGGAAAGGAGAAGGAGAGCCATGCGCCGGGCCGCGTAGCGCGCCCCGAACGCGGTCGATCGGCTCGTCGATACGCAGCGACTAGCCATCGTTCAGTCCTTCTCGCCGCGATCGCGCGGGCGCGACCGGTGCAAGGACAGGCGTTACCGGCCCTCGTCGTCGCGGAACAGGTTGGCGCGGATCGGATGCGGGAATGTCGGATCGTCAATCAGCAGCGCGACATATTCGCCGGCTTTCTCGCCTGTGCGTTTCCAGGCCGCGCCGACCTCCGGGACTTTTTTGTTGCTCATGCCGTCGAAGAGGTGAACGCGATAATCCGGGGCGTTCTCCGCGTCGGATGGTTCTGCCGCGAGGATGATGATGTCGTGATGCAATAAAGGGTCCCGAGGTGTCCGCCGAAGCCGGTCTCCTCGCGTGTGAATTCGCCAATCTGCGGCATGACAGTCTCCATGGCGGTGAGGTTGAAAAAGTCATCGGCGAGCACCGCTCCCACCGATGGGGAAGCAGTCAGCGAGTCGGCTCGCGCCGTTCGAAGCGGCCGGTGCCGTCTTCGTCGGTCCACAGCGGGAAGGCGCGACTGATGATCTGGTCAGTCAAGAGCAGGCCGAAGTAGCGCCGTCGAGGCTGTCGCGGACCAACAGGATGCTTGGATTGATTGGTTCGATTCTACCGCTTCGGCGGCTGGCCCGCTACGGTCGCCGGCGCTAGGCTCACTCCAGTTAGAAGCGGTGCATCCAAGGTTTACCGTTCAGAGCGTTATTGAGGGCATATGAAGATCTTCTGGTCGTGGCAGTCCGACACCCCAGGCAAAACCGGACGGCATTTCATCCGTCAGGCACTTTCTGATGCAATCGAGGCGTTGAGGGCCGCCGAAGATATTGAGGAGCCAAGTGAGCGAGAAGCAAAGGACGCGCTTCATCTAGACCACGATCGACAGGGCGTATCGGGTAGCCCCGACCTCGCGCGCACCATTCTGGAGAAAATCGACCAGTCGGCTGTTTTCGTCGCCGATGTCTCGCCGGTCTCGATCGTCGCAGCTTCGGACGGTGCTGAGGGAGGCCGTCGGGAAAAAAGGAATATGAATCCCAATGTCGCGATCGAGCTGGGCTATGCGCTGCGCGCCCTCAGCGACCGAAGCGTGGTGATGGTGCTCAACACGCACTACGGCGATCGCAGCTATCTGCCGTTCGATCTGGCGCACAAAGCGGGGCCGATTCAGTTCAATCTCGCCCCCGATGCGGAAAAGAAGACGCGAGAATCCGTCGCGGCTGAACTGAAAGGTAGCCTCGTTGCCGCGCTTCGCCCGTTCCTTAAGCAGATAGCCTCGGCCGCGCAGTCTGGATTTCAAGCGACGCCGTCAACACAGTCAGCCACCGTCTACTTCCAGCCGAACGAAACCTTGGCGCGGTTCGGTGAGGAGCATGACCGGGTGGAATTCACCTATACCGACAGCCTAGGATTCTATCTCCGTCTCAAGCCGTGGACGGGCCTCGCTCAGCCCGTGCCCCGGAGCGTGCTGCTTGCCGAGCTCCGCCGGACTGGGATGTTCGCAATGTGGCGGAACCCGTCGGGTCTCTACTCTCCGAACCAATACGGCGCGATTGTTGTCGAACCCGAATCGCCAGCAGGCGGCCCGCTGAAGGCGTCCACGCAGGTTTTTTCCAATGGCGAGATTTGGGGCCTCGCACGCTGGTTGCTTGTCGACAACAATTTCGTAAAGATCATCCCAGGCCAGGCCGTCGAACAGACCTTCCGACAGGCGCTCGATCGCTACGTTGCCTTTGCAAGGGATAATTTACACATCGCGCCTCCCTATTCTTTGGAGGCCGGTGCGGTAGGTTTGAAAGATCGTCGCATATTTATCGATCAGAACTGGGATACCGCGCTGGGTCCGATCTACGACGACGCATTCCGCGTCGATCTCGTTCTCAACGATCTTTCCAGACCCACGCTGGACAAGGCCCTGCTGACGATCTTCGAGGAACTGTATCGGGCGGCGGGATATTCCCGGCCACAGGGCCTGTTTGGATTTCCGGTCACCACCTAATGACGATCGCGGTGAGCGAGTAAGAATGGAGGAATTGTGCGCACAACGCCGGATCGCATGCGTACGGCGTTCAAGCAGTTTCGCTTCAGACCGGACTACCGCATCGAAGACCTCTGGGGCGGTCCGGTTCAATATGTTGGTCTCACCCAGATCCGGATGAGAGGCGCTGGTATGCTCGAACGTTTCTTCTTCAGGCATTGTGCCTTCGAATGGAACGGGAATTCAGGCTCGCGATCTCGCTTCGAATGGCTGCGGAATTCGCTGTTCAAGGTTATCGGTTCGACCATAACCGACGAGGAGCGCGCAACCGTCGGAGAATGCGTGAAGGCTGCCGGGCTAACGGATCGACTCAAGGTTTCTACGCTGCTCGGGCGTCCCCGATACGCCTAAAGAATGCGAGCAATTGTCGGAAGCAGGCCGACAGTTGCCGATTGAGGATTAATGCCGGGCTTGAAATGCATGAGGGATAGGAAACTTGCTTGATTTCGTAGTTTCTGCGTCGGACGTTGTGTTGACCTATCGGGCCGACCAACTCAACAACGGATGGGCCTGGCGGGAGCTACGCGGCCGCGGCACCGTCACTCTCAGCCGGGTGTTCAGTTTCGAGCGCCGGGACCTGATCGCGTCGCCCGGCAAATCCGACGAAGAAAGCGACTTCGAGGACTTCCAGTACCAGTTTCGCTTCGCGAAGCGTCGCAACGGATATTTCCGTATCGAGGGCCGGGTTTTCGATATCGACAATCCCGTCCTCATCGCCGACGCCGGCCTGAATCTCGAACGCAAAGTTTTCGTCGCGGAGCGGAACATCTCCATTTTCGGCAAGATCGCCGAGCTGATCGCGCCCGATCAGCCCATTATCATTGGCGGCAGCCGAGCAAATGCCATTCCCATTCCTGATTTCCAGGCGCTCCTGAGCCAATTTCCGAACACCGGAGAACTAAACCGCTACGCCGCGGCGCGGGTGGCAACCGTGATAGGCGACTACATCACCCCTCTGCGGGACGCACGAGCGCACTACGAAGCGTATTTGAATCGCCGCCGCTCAATGACGAGCGGAGCGCCGCTGGCGCAGCCAGAGCTGCTTCAGACAGAGATCGAGAAGTACGTCTTTATTCGCGACACAATCGCCGGGTGGTTACGCGACGGCTCCGCGCGGTCCGAGCGCGATTGGCAGGAGATGATCATCAACTTCCTGCTGCTGATCTTCCCGAAGTACGTCGCGGTGCTCTCAAACGTGAAGGTGGTTGATGCCTATTCGACGCCTGGCACCACCAAGGATCGCTTCATCGATCTTGCGCTGGTCGACGCCGCGGGAAACATCGACGTTATCGAGATCAAGAAGCCGTTCGATGACTCTCTCGTAGGCCGCACGCCATATCGAAACAACTACATCCCTACCAAGGAGCTCTCGGGCAGTATCATGCAGGCCGAGAAATACCTGTTCCATCTGTCAAAGTGGGGGTTGGCCGGCGAGAAGGCGCTGACCCGGCGCTTCGCTGCTAAGCTGCCGCCTGGAATGGAAATTCGCATTACCAACCCCAAGTCGATGATCATTCTCGGGCGAGACAAACGGGCCGACGGGTCGTCGGCACTTGACGCGGATCAGCAACTCGATCTGGAGATCATCAAGCGCAAATATGCCAACATGATTGACATCCTGACCTACGATGATCTGCAGCGGCGGTTGGACAACATCATCGTGTCGCTGCGCCGACGGGCTGCGGCGCGCTAGCCAGGCGGGTCGGAACGGCGGTCTGATGAACTCACCGCCAAAGCGCGGGAGCGCTGCCCACGCGAAGCTTTGCGAGGCGTTTCAGGCTTGAACACGCTTCGACATTCTCCATTCCGATGACCTGGACGACCCAATCGAACTGATGTTCTCGAACCTGCATTCTGGCGCGCCGAAGTGCTTGAAACGTTGCGTCTGCCAATCGGGCAGTACCAAGTGATGCCTGGACGTTGTCGTGTGCGAGGATATCGATGGTGGTGACGATCTTGAGCGATCCAAAGCGATCTGCCGCAAGCCGCGTGGCCTTCTTCTCGTCGATTGCCGCCGAGCACCCCATCCCATGCGCGAAGGCAAGCGTCGCGGCCTCGCCGTCGCCGAGTGATTCCGATGAATTGCCCGACACGAGTTCGAAGAAGGTTTCGACAGCGCCGCCTTCAAGCTCGGCAACACGGACCACCTGATCGTCTATCAGGCGCGCCAACAGATCGAGTTCCTGCCGACCGTTCATAGCTCCACGCTCGATCTCGCACACGACGTTGTCGGCGACCACTATCGGCATAGCCAATGCCCTTAGAATTGGGATCGGGTGGCCCGTCGCTAGTAGGTTGATTACAACACTCGCATCAAGGACGAGCGAACTATCCTCATCAGTGAGGCAGCTTGAAAAGGTCATCCGCCTCATCCTCTTCCGCCGCCGCCTCATCGAGGAGTTCGCGAACCTGGGTCCGTCCGACCTTCAACATTTCGGACATTTGACCTTCACTGATCAGGTCCTTCTTCCACGCATCGATTGCGAGCAGGAAAAGCCGCGACGATTGCGCGCTCTCGACGACGGAAGCTTCGTATGCTGCCGGGCCGAGGACTTGCCGGACTTGCTCGTCAGTAATGTTTCCGTTGTCCTTGAACCAATCCCACGTGCCTTTCTTCGTCAGGCCGAGCTCTTCGAGACGCATGACCATGGCCTGGCGCGAAACACCAAAAAAGTTGGCGAGAAGGATGACATGACGTCGGGTGAGGTGGGTCGACCCGGTCGTTAGCTCCTTGAACTTCTCCATCACGGCACGCGCCGGAGTCAGGAAGGCCCGTCCAAATGCATTTGCGTAACGCTCTTCCCGCGAGTTCTCGTATTTCTCGTCCTGATAGACTTCTGGATGTCGGCGCGTGGCCGCGAAATGTCCGAGTTCGTGTCCCCCCGTCTGGGTCCGCCGGTCCTTTCTATGGCTGGAGTTGATGAGGACGCAGGCACCAACAGCCTCGTCGTATGCAAACAGTCCGGAGACTTTGGGATCGAGCCGTCGGCTATAGACCCTCATTCCAAGCTGAAGCTCCAGGATCGCGAATAGATTTTGTATTGGCCCTTCGCCGAGGCCGAGCCAATTCCGCAAATTCTGTGCGTCGTGCTCCGCCTGCGTACGGACGTCGCCAGGAAGGATCATCTTTTCCGCTGGATAGTTGTAGGTCCGTTGGACCCCCAGAATGTTTTCAAGTTCAACCTCGGCCCTGACGAGGTCATTCAACATCCGGGCAGCCTGATCGATACCTGCGTCGCCCGTCTCCGGAAGCGAGCGGAAACGCGGGACAAGATCTACATGAACGGACTCACGCCGCAGCAACGAATTAACCGAAACGCCATAACAACGGCTAAGCGCCTGCAACTCGTTGATCCGTGCACTTCGTTGGCCCTTCTCGATCGCAACAAGCGTCGTGCGTGCAATGCCAGCAGCCTTTGCGCTGGCATCCTGAGTCACGTTCGCGGTCTCCCGCGCGACCTTTAATCTCGCTCCCAGCTCGGCCGCGCTCAGCTTGTCAATTATCGTGGTCATGATGCGGTATCTATCCATTTCCTTACGAATGATCCTGATCCCAGATCATTCGTGAACGCCGACCATTCCGTGGCGTGGTGTTGCAAAAGCCGATCGAGGCCGTCGGCAACCACCTCTGGCGGCTGCGCCAGTGCGCGGGCGAGTTCGTTCGTCGCGCGACGCTTAAGCATGTCGTACTGCGTGGAATTTCGGATCGAAGCCAAGTGCTCGAAATGCAGCACTCCCGCCAGCGCGTACTCGCGCAAAGCTTGCGTGGTATGATTGAACTCGGGGGCGGCCCCTTCCTCAAAGGTCGGAGCCTTCAGCGTCTCCCATACATATTTCTCGTTGGATTCTCGCAAGCCGGCGGCATGAACACTCAGGCGACGCAGCATGCACGCCGCGCAGATGCCGCATTGCCGCCGCGTCCCTGCTACTGAGGCCTGCCGCGACTGCTGCCAGCAGGACCGGGTCTCGGCCCATTTCGCCGCTTCAATTCCGCAATTGTCGACGAATTCCCGAAGCGTCTCGCCCTTCGTCATCCAGAGCCGAGGAAAATTGTAGCGAAGGCGATACCCAAACAGAGCATCGACGAACTTCTCCATCAAGACAGTGAAGGCAGGGTGATTGCGGTAGTCCGCGTAGCCCTGTCCAACCGGAAGCATCGCCGGCGCAAGGGCGCCCTGCCCGCTTTCAGGTACGATCACCGACGGCGCATTGATCAGATAGGCGGCGATGGCGGCCACTAAACTGAACTTGAACCCTCTGCTTCGAGCGCTGGTCTCGGCATTATTGCCGTCCAAAGCGACCTCATAGGGCAGTGCTGCGAATGGAACGTAAGGCCGCACCTTCCTCGGTATGTCACGGTGGTTAGTGCCTACTCTCACTCGAACCAGCCGATGTCCAAGACGTTTACGCTCGAGTCCGTCTACCGCGCGCGAATCCATCCCCTCGCTGTAGGCAATAACCGCCTCTGCGTCCCGGGGAAATTCCATGCGGCTCTGGCTAGGCGTTTCCGCAGGCGATTTGCGAGGACGAAACTCGAAATGCCAATCATCGCCTGTAAGAAGATCTAAGGCCTCAGTAAGCGTTCGCATCACTGTCCGATCCGACCAGCGTGCCGGATCGTGGACCGGCACACGGACATGGAAGCGACGGCCCCAATTCATCGCGCTGCGGCCAAGACTGCGGTCGCAGAATTCAACTGCGGCCGCAACCACAAGGGCATCGTAAACAACTGCTTGCCAGTTGGTCGATGAGAAGGATTCCAGAATTTCGGTATCGAAACTGATGTGCCGTTCGAGTTCGCAAGCGAGAGCACCCCTACGTGGACGCCCACCGCGTTCGATAACATCGACGACTACTTCCTTGAGCTCGAGAAATAGTGCGGCCGGGTTCATTGCAGCGGCACCCCGTCGTTGATTTCGCTTCTTTTGCGGGGGGCACGCGAGAGTACAGGCTGCGGGTCGACCAGCATCGAACCAAGCTTGCCCTCAGACAATCCTGAGATGGCATTGCTGAGCCTTGCGCTGACGTTATCTGCGCGCCTCTGATTTGCCTCGCGCAGGTAGTGCTCTTCCACCGACCTGGTATTCGCGAAACTTCGTTCTTTAGCGGCAAGGCCCACAGCGTCGTAGAGCGCCTGTTTATCCAGTCGGCCTTCATGGACGAGCTGGATACTCCAGGCGACAGCATTCATGCCAAACACCGAACCTGCGGCTAACGCCTTTGCCTCATCGAGCTGTTGAAGAGCAATCTCGGTAATGCCCAAGGAGTTATCGCGTCCGGTGAAAACATCCTTCAAAGCGCAGAGCAGTCGGCCGGAAACCTCGTTCTTGAAATCGCTGGCGAGCGCGTGCGTGGCGGCCTCTGTAACTTGCCCGGAATCGTAGGTGAGCTGATCTCCTCGCTTGGCCAACTCCTTCCATGGTCTTCGCATTGGCAGGCTTCTATGCGGTCCGTCGCTCATCGACCGTCCTCCAATGTCAGATTTATTATACTAAAATCAGACATTGTCAAACTAACCAACGCCTCTCAAGCGCCGAACCTGCGGTTTCGCGTCGCCGAGACCAACAGGCTCTGCCGCAGGCAGTAGTCCTTGCGGCTCGTCCCAAGCCCCAAGATGCAAGCGTAGCCGTAAGCGAGTCGGGCTTTGCGGAAAAACGCGTTATTTGCCGCGCAGCGAATATAGACTCTTGGCCGTATATTCGATATAAACGCCAAATTCACTGCGCAGAGAATTATCATGGAAGACCGCACAACCGACGCACTTGTTGAGGATTTCGCTGCGGCGGTGGCGGAGGTTACGGGCGCTCATCCCGAGGTCGTTTACGAGTCCGAGCCTTTGCAGGGGACCTATCGGCCTGATGTTGTGATGGAGCTGAAACACGAGAGCGGCTCGTTCCGCCTTGTCATCGAGGCAAAGCGATCGCTGTTTCCCCGCGATGCCCGCGAAGCGATCTGGCATC
Source organism: Mesorhizobium loti (assembly GCA_002356515.1). Classification (NCBI taxonomy): domain Bacteria; kingdom Pseudomonadati; phylum Pseudomonadota; class Alphaproteobacteria; order Hyphomicrobiales; family Phyllobacteriaceae; genus Mesorhizobium; species Mesorhizobium loti. The sequence goes on from AP017605.1 coordinate 3,217,457, forward strand.
TCAGGAAATATCTCGAAGGCCCGACGGGCCGCTCGATCGTGCCTGTGCTGATAGCGGAGACGATTTCCCCAGGTGCGCGCCAACTGCTTCACGATGAGCGCGTAGGATATTTCGATTCCAGCGGAAGCCTCTTCATACCCGCCAGAGGGCTTTACGTCCGTGTCGATCGGCCGACGTCGAGGAAGCAGGCTCGTTCGCTCAATAATCTGTTCGCCGGCCGCCGTGCTCAAGTCCTGCACGCTGTCTGGGTTCTCGGGCATGACTGGTTCGGCGTTCACCAGATCGCAGATCGCGCGGGAGTGTCGCCGGCAACAGCATCGGAAACGTTGATCGGCATCGAGCGCCGGGAATGGGTCGAAGTGCGAGGGGCCGGGCCCTCCAAAGAACGTCGCCTGACCAACCCGCACGAGCTGCTCGACGCTTGGTCGAGCTATCAAACGTCAGTCAAACCAAAAGCCGTCCGACACTTCTACGTGCGGTCGATCACACCGCCGAACCTACAGCGACGGATCGATCACGCATGCGAGACACATGGTGTCTCCTATGAGCTCGCCGACATTACGGCCGGCCAGATCCATACGCCCTATTTGTCGAGCGTTTCTCAGGTCTTCTGCCGAATTCCGGCCGGAGGGAACATGAAAACCATGCTCGAGTCGATCGACGCCCGACCCGTGAGAGAGGGGTGGAATCTCGGCGTTCACGAGATCGCCTCCGATAGCGAACTGAGGTTTCGCCAGAAGATCGATGACCTCTGGGTCGCCGATCCGCTCCAGACGTATCTCGATCTTCTCCAGGCCGGCGGGCGTGCCAAGGAACTGGCACAGCATCTGCGGGCAGAGAAGCTGGAGGCGTAATGGCAAAACCACAGTTCCTCATCGACTATAGCGAGGACGTGACGCGCGATTGCGAGCGTGTGCTCGTCACACTGTTCAGCGGCCTCGGACCATGGCGTGACTCGGTGTTCCTCGTCGGCGGGCTGACTCCGCGCTACTTGGTAACGGCCCGTCCGCCCGACGTTCCGGCACATGCCGGCACCGGAGATATCGACGTCGTCGTCGATCTGGCCGTCCTGGCTGACACCGAGGCCTATCGCTCACTCGAAGAGAACCTTAAGCGCATGGGCTTCGAACGGGCCGAGAACGACAAGGGCGTCAAGGTCAATTGGCGCTGGAAGACCAAGACGGAGCACGATGTCACGGTCGTGCTCGAATTCCTGGCTGACGACCCCGAACTGAAAGGCGGCGCGTTACAAGAGCTCCCGACCGATGGGAATATCTCGGCGGTCAATATTCCTCATGCGTCGCTCGTCTTCGATCTGCATGATCGGATGGAGGTGACGGCAGATCTGCTGGGTCAAAAGGGTCGAGCCACCCAAAGCATTCCCTACGCCAACATCGTATCGTTCACCTGCCTAAAGGCCTTTGCGTTCGATCACCGTCGTGAAGGCAAGGATGCCCATGACCTGGCGTATTGTCTCGAGCACGGAGGGGGCGGGTTCGAGGGCGCCGTCGCGAAATTCAAGGATGCGTTGGCCGGCAAGCACGCCGACATCATTGATGCGGCGCTCGCGATCCTGCTGAAGCGCTTTTGCGATCCCAATCCCGATGAAGGCTATCTTCGCGAAGGCCCCGTCGCAGCGGCCCGATTTGAGATCGAAGGGGATGACGGCGACCCTGAAGTCCGCGAGCAGCGGGCGCTTCGACAGCGCGCCGTGAACGACGTGATTTCGCGGCTGCTCGGCGAACTCGGTGCCGGGGGATAAATGGAGCAGCTACGACCTGTCGAATTGAAGCTCGTAGACGAATTGTTCGGCATGAGCTCGGGCTATGTCCTCGACTTCACGAACGGCACATTCTCCGAATTCTTCCGCCGCGAAGTCAGGATCGACATCTACGATAGTGCCTATGCCATTTATGGCGGCAGCAAGGGGAAGCATCTGCGCGCTTTCCTCACGATCGGACAGCCAAGAGCGATCGCCAAGGCTCTTACCGCGCTTTGGGAGTACCGTGAAACGGATCGGCTCGCGCGAGCACAGACGGAGACAGTGATCAACGCGCGTCGCCGGTTGAGCGCGATCGTGGAGCGACTGGGCGGCAGCTCTCTTGAGAGCTACGAGTCCGCAACGGGCGATGTCGAGACTAAATCACAAAGCGCGCCGCGGGTGTTTCGCGCCGAGGAGGCTACGTTGCGGCGCCTCGAGGAGCGCTTCTTCGCGCTCCACGAGATGTCGGATGAGCCCCACGCCCGCGGCCGTCATTTCGAGACGCTGCTCACGGACCTTTTCAATGCCTGGGGCATGGATGCGCGTGGTGGCTTCACGCTCATTGGCGAGCAGATCGATGGTTCGTTTCAGCTCGGTGGCGTAACCTATCTGCTTGAGGCGAAATGGCACCGCGCGAAGACCGATGCCAACACTCTACATGGATTCCAGGGCACGGTCGGCGAACGGCTCGAGGGGACACGAGGTCTCTTCGTTAGCTTCTCGGGCTATACCGATGTCGGCCTGCAGGCGTTTACGGCAAGGAAGATCATTCTTGCCGACGGAATGGACATCTACGACGCCTTGGCCCGGCGCCTTTCGATCCCCGACGTCATCGCTGCGAAGATTCGCCACGCTTCAGAATATCGAAATCCTTTCGAGCGGGTGCGCAACTTGTTCCCTTTGTGACCACGGTGACCACTAGCTGCCGGGCTCGGTCTCGGTGCTCTTCATTCAAAAAACGAACAGGCCCGGAGACATGCGTCTAAGCAAGCTGAGCATTCGAAATTTCAGGAACTTCCGGTCAGTCGATATTCCGCTCTCAGGAAATGTCGTCCTGCTGGGCGAGAACCGCGTCGGGAAGAGTAATCTTCTCTTCGCAATCCGCCTGGTCCTTGACCCGACGCTTCCGGACTCGGCGCGTCAGCTCAAGCTGTCAGATTTCTGGGATGGCGCGGCGCCAAACTACAGCGATCCGATCGAGGTTCATCTGGAGTTCGCGGATTTCACGACCGATCTCGGGCTCCTCGCGCTCCTAACGGATTTTCGGACGGCTGGCGATCCGACGATCGCGCGTCTCAGCTATATCTTCAGGAAGAAGGCTGACGTCACCGGGATTCCACAATCGAGTGACGACTGCGAGTTTGTCGTATTCGGCGGCGGCGATGAAACCCGGCCGGTGCCGAGCAAAGTCCGTCGGCGAATTGCGATCGACGCGCTCGACGCGCTGCGCGATGCCGAGGGCCAGCTCGGCACCTGGCGGAATTCGCCGCTGCGTCCTCTTCTTGAAGATGCGATCTCGGGCGTAAGTCGTGGGGACCTCGATGCGGTTGCCGCCGAGCTCGACAAGGCAACGAAAACGCTGGAGACATTCCCGACCATCGAGGCGCTGGAGAATGAGCTTCGCGCCGGCATTCTTCATCTCTCTGGCAAGGCACATGATATCGATGCGCGGCTGAGGTTCGCGCCCTCCGACCCTTTGCGGCTTTTCCGAGCGATCGCGATGTACATCGACGGCGGCAAGCGAAGCATCGCCGAGGCTAGCCTCGGATCGGCCAATGTCGCGTTGCTCGCGCTGAAGCTGGCTGAGTTCGCTTGGCGCCGGAAAAAGAACGAACGCAATTTCTCCCTTCTGTGCATCGAGGAGCCGGAGGCTCACCTCCATCCGCAACTGCAGCGCTCTGTCTTCAAAAAGCTGCTTGCCGGCGGAGATGCAGCGCAAGCGTTGATCGTCACCAGCCATTCGCCGACGCTGGCTGCGGTCACCCCCCTGAGGTCGATTATCCAGCTGAAAACGCACGATCAGTCGACGCACGCGTTTTCGCTCGCCGATCTGCCGGTGACGCCGGACGAGCTGGATGACCTGGAAACGTACCTCGATGCTACCCGGGCGGAGCTGCTGTTCGCTCGCGGCGTGATCTTCGTTGAAGGCGACGCCGAGGAGGCGCTGGTTCCGGTATTCTCCTCAGCCATCGGACATGTCCTCGATGATCTTGGCGTCACAGTGTGCAACGTGGCTGGCACGAATTTCGGACCATACGTCAAGCTCGCCGAAGCGCTGGGCATGCCTTACGCGGTAATCACCGATTGGGATCCCTTGGATGGCACGAAACCGCCCCTCGGCAAGAAACGTACACTGGATATCTGGGATGATGTAGTGAAGGTGCGGAGGCAGCCGTCGGTCCCGCCTGCCCAGCGAACCGCATGGGAGGGGCTCGACTTTGCAGCGTTCGCATCGATATGGGCGCCTGCCGGGGTCTTCCTCAACGGCCAAACATTCGAAGTCTCGATCGCAAACACGCCTTCGCTCTTGAACCCTCTGCTCGATATCCTCGATGCGCAGGGATTCGGATCGATCCGAACCAAGCGCATCGCGAACTGGCGAGCAGGCTTGGCTCCTGTCGATGCCGCGCAGTTGCTGGCCATGGTGGCGGATATCGGCAAAGGCCGACTGAGCGCCAGGCTCTCGAAAAAGGCGATAGGTTTGGCGCCCCCGAAATACATTGCCGATGCGATCGCGTTCGTGGTGAGCCGTGTCCAGTAGTCAGCAGCTCCTTCGTGCGATTGAGGAGCTCGGTGCGAACCCGGAGCAGCTCGCGGCCGTACGTGAGACCGGTCACTGTGTGGTGCTTGCCGGCCCTGGAAGCGGCAAGACCAAGACGCTGACAACCGCGATGGCTCGTACGCTCGCGGAGGATGTGGCGGATCCTCGCGGCGTCGCATGCATCACCTATAACAACGAATGTGCGATCGAACTCGAAACGCGGCTCGCGCGCCTTGGCGTGGAAGCCGGCGATCGCGCCTTCATTGGTACTGTGCATGGCTTTGCGCTGAGCCAGGTGATCGCCCCCTATGCTCGTTGCGTGCCGGCTGGACTGCCTGTCGATTTCCGGGTTGCGACCCGCGCCGAGACGCGCGCTGCTGTGGAGGTCGCCTACGCGAACGCGATCGGAGGCGCAGACGATCCTCATCGCCGATGGAGCTTCACCTCGGAGAAACGTCGGCGGGACGTCGATCGCTCCCGGCCGGAGTGGCGAGGGCGAAATCCAGAACTCGCCACGTTCATCGAAGCCTATGAGAGCGAGCTTCGACGGCAAGGCTTGATCGATTTCGACGATATGCCGCTGCTGGCCTATCACATGATCAAGCAACACGGCTGGATCCGAGATGCGCTTCGCGCCCGCTTCCCCGTCCTGTTCGTCGACGAATATCAGGATCTCGGCCATGCGCTGCACGAGCTTGTTCTCTTGTTGTGCTTCGGCGGGGGCATTCGCCTGTTTGCAGTCGGGGATGCGGACCAATCGATCTACAGTTTCACGGGAGCAAACTCGGAACTGCTCGAAAGTCTGACCGGACGCTCCGACGTGCGGACGATCAGGTTGCGCTTCAATTATCGATCGGGTGGAAAAATCGTGCGCGCTTCGCTGGGCGCATTGGGTGAGGAACGTGACTATCAGGTGGTCGCGGGCGCGCCCGAGGGCGAGCTCACATTCTGGTCGGTGCCCTTGGGCCTCGATATGCAAGCGCAAGCGATTGCCGACACCATCATTCCGAAACTCACAGAGAAGGGAATCGTACTAGACGAAATCGCCGTGCTGTATCGGGCCGCTTACCTTGGCGACAAGGTCGCGGAGGCGTTGAAGCAAACCAGTATTCCCTTCGTGCGGACCGACGGGAACGCGATTGTGCGGCGTAGCTCGCGGCTCGCTCGCTTCATCGAGGATTGTGCGCGCTGGGTAGTGGGCGGCTGGCGAGATGCGGATCCGCGCTATGGCCGTCTGCTTCGTCAAGCGCTGACGCTCGTGTACGGCAGGCAGGTCAGGGCGGACGAAGAGCAGAGTTTGTCGGATCAGCTCATCGGCCTTCTTCAGGCGACAGTAGATTCAGGCGATACTACGCACGCCTGGCTGGAACGCTTCAATCGCGAGCTGATTGCGCCATGGCGGTTGATCGCGCGAAACTCGGAGCAGGACTGGGATGTCTGCGCCGAGATGATTGCCAATACCGATCCGGCCGCGGGCCTTGATATCCCGCTCGCCCATTTTGCCGGTCGCGTCGAGGGGACTGGGCGCGTGAGCCTAAGCACGCTGCACAGCGCGAAGGGACGAGAGTTCGACGCCGTCGTGATGTATGGGGTGAACGCGAGCGATCTTCCTAGCGAACGCGACAAGAAAAGTGCCACTGCTCTTCGAGAGGCCCGCCGCCTGTTTTACGTCGGCGTCACGCGCCCCCGCAAAGAGCTCAGCCTGATTTTCCAGGAGCATCATTACTCGCCGTGGGTGAAGGAGCTCTTTGACAGAAGTCAGAATTGAACAATCGATGGGGCCATCGCTGCATACCTGCGGCCGACACCGGCAGTCCTTGCCCCCTTTGCGGCCTTGGTTGAAGCGTTTTGGCATTGCGGTTGAAATACGATCTGCTTCCGACTCTCATGAGACGACTCCACGCAAGGCGCCGTAAGTCTGAGAAAAGTAAGACGGGGAGCAATCGCTCGACCCTCGAAGCCACCTTCAGGAGGGGTGGCGCACCCGACAAGATTCGAACTTGTGACCTCTACCTTCGGAGGGCATCGACTAGCCTCTGTCCCCAGATTGGGAAGCTTTGGACTAAACCGCATGCCTTCGGTAGCAGAAGAACGCCTCTTCAATAGTGGGTGTTGCGATGTAGCGGTCTACCGACTCTAACCCCCAGAACCAGAAGTTCGATCATGTTTGTACCGCTGCGGAATCGCGACACCAGCGTCCTCATACTCAAGCGCATTTCGACCGGAGGCGCAAATGCAGAAAGTACAACAACTTCCAAGAGCCCTAGTCGGTCTCTGATTGTTGAACGGTCCGGTGACGGATTTGGGGCCGACTGCAGACGGTCGGCTTTCGGCTAGGTCGCTTGGAAGCCGCCGTTCCAGACCGCGACCTTCGAAGATACGATCTCATCCGGCTCGATGACCGCAAAAGTATCACAAAGAATTTTGGAACCATGCGCTGCAACGGAAACATCTTAAGACCTGATGCACACTTCCCTTGCAATGACGACAGCGGCACTGCGGATGCCAGGCACCGCCAACAGAAGCGCAGCTACCACAATCGCGCATAGCCATTTCGTGGCGCGGACAATGGTCATGTCAATCCATCGCGGCATATGAAGGCTAGCTTCGCTCAGAGTAGCCCGCACTGATGCGGCCCGCCCGTTGTTTAGATGGAAGCTATGGATCCAGTGCCAGGGAATTTTTTCAACACCCCAAGGTCGGATTTGCTCCTGACGTATTGCCAAACGTCAAAAAAGATTCAACCGTTTGTCGCGCCTTCGTGCAACCTCTCGTAATGTCATCTCAATAGAAGTTGGGCGCGCCGCCGACGTGCTTGTAGACTTCCGCGACATTGCCAGAGGTCACGGCTACCCCCGGCAGCACAATCCACGGCGGCACAGCATTGCCGGTCAGCCCGACAATCGCGGCCATCGCCGCGATCTCGCCCTGTTCGAAAGGCCGCTGCGCGGCAACTCCCTTGACGATCGTTCCTTCAAGAAGGGCCTCAGCGATCGCGCTACCGAGATCCACCGTGGTCATGACCGGGATCCGGGAGCGGCCAGAAAAAGCCGGCAGCGATGCAACTGCTGGCTCGTCCCAGACGACAAACAGTCCATCCAGGTCAGGATTGGCATCGAGGTAGAGACCAACCGCGCTGCCGGCATTTGCTGGCACTTCAAATTTCAGCTGCGTCAGTGTGATGTCCGGGCGCTCGTGCTGCATCCACTTGCCGAATGCGATCTCACGCTGCGCCGTCGCAAAGAAGTCGACATTGTAGGCAACCACGCAGACTGTGCCGTTCTGCCGGATGTGCGGCGAAATTAGACTGGCGGCGATCTGGCCAAGGCCGAAATTGTCCGACGATATGACGCTTACATAGTCGGTCTCCTGAAGCAGGCCGGAAGGCGCGTTGTCGAGTAGGATGAGCTTGATCCCGGCGACCGCCAGTTTGCGGAAAGCTGCGGCCACGGCCGTGCTTCCGACGGGGATGCTGATCACGGCATCAGGCTTCGATTGCACCAGCCGCTCGATCGCTGCGATCTGGGTGGCCGCGTCGTAGCCGCAATCGACGATGTCAACGACGACGGCGCCGGCCAGCTCCAAGCCGGCCTTGATGCCCGCTATCTGACGCTGCGCCCAATCCGAAGCGGTCGTGTGCAGCACGATCGCCACGCGGAAGGCTCTTTCCCTGGCGCGCTCCAGCATGTCGGCAGATGGGAGCAGCAATTCGGGAGATGCCGGCCGTTCGCCGTGTGGCCCCAAACCTGCAACCACTGGACGCGCGACGGACGAAACCGGCAACGCACATCCAGACGGAATTGCTGCATCAGCTCTCTGCATCCCGTTGCTCCTCCCGCCCGCCACCTCTGCGGGGCAGCTTTATTGGATCGAACCTACCGCAGGGGTTCGGGTTTGCAAGCATCACGGCTGACCGCGGTGACTGCGCGACAGCGGGCGGACTGCACGCTCAACCGCCAGTCATAGCCGTCTTCTCGGCAACGGCCAGCAAATCGGTAACCCCGGCGTGGGCAAGCGGCGTGCCAGATACGATCCATTCGCTGAGGAACGCTGGTGCGAACAGTTCAGTCACGGCGACGGTTGCGGCACCGACAAGTCCAGCTGACCGCCCCATGCGCGAATGGACAATACTGATATCGCGGCTGATGAGCGGCTGCGCGTGCCCGTAGATACCCTCCCGGATCGCCGCCAGGCAGATGTCCCCCGTTTGGGACAGTTCGCCGCCGAGAACGATCATCGACGGGTTGAGCATATTGGCCAACGTCGCCAGAACGGTCCCGATCAGCCGTCCGGACTGCGCCAGCAGGTCGGCCGAGAACGGATCGCCAAGGCGGGCCGCCGTGCCAATGTCTGCCACCGTCACCTTCCCGGTCGCGGCGAGCGTTTCACCGAGAAGACGGCTTCGTCCCTCTTTCGCCGCGCGTAGGCCAGCTTCAGCGATGGCATCGCAGCCGGCGACGGTTTGCAGGCAGCCAACATTGCCGCAACCGCAAATGCGCTTGTGCGGCTCGCCGGCGTAAATATGCCCTATCTGTCCCGCTATGCCTTGCGCGCCACGATGCAGGCGCCCGTCGACGACGATTCCGGCGGTGATATCCGAGCCAAGGTCGACATAAAGCATGTCGCGGCTTGCTTGTACTGAAAGGGCGCTTAGTTCACCCATCGTTTCCATCTGCACGGCGCCCCGCACCCAGACTGGCGCTTGAAACCTCTGTATCAAACGCTCCAGAAGCTTCGCCTCGTCCCACGCAGGCATAGCGCCAAGCTTAGGGATCGCGAGGCTGTTCGAGTCCTTCTGCTCTACCGCGCCCGGCACTCCCAGACCAATCGCCCACAGCGGAGCACCATCCTTGCCGAGCGACCAGTTGAACAGCGCCTCGAGCCGATCGAACAGTGCCTGCGCTGGGGAAGCGGCGTCGAAATCCTCGTAGTGCTCAAGGATGAGCCGCCCGTCCAGATCGGCGAGACCAAGGCCGATGGTGTCGCCGTCGATGTTGGCAACCAGAATGCGCGCGGCCTCCGATCGGAACCGCACCAGACGCGGCGCGCGCCCGCCTATTGAGCGCCCGACACCGCCTTCGTCAACAAGGCCGAAGGCAGCAAGCGTCGACAGCCGGTCCGTGACCACGGCGCGGCCGAGCCGGGCCTCTCGTTCGAGGTCGAGACGCGTGCAAGGTTCACTGGAGCGCAGAATGTTAAGAAGCGAAACAAGACTCTGGCGTTCGGCTTCAAGGGCCCTCACGCGGTCGGCCGCCGCTGGAGAACCAGTCTCCCCGGATCGATCTGCATCCGCAACTGCGGTGCCTCCCAAACCAGTCCTTGCCACGGCCGATTGCTCCTTCTTGTCCACCATGGACGAGCGTTTTCGGAAGACGCAATGCCTATTTTGTCGCTGACACAGAAAACTTAATTGACTTTTGCATTTTATCAACTAAATGTGCGTTTGCAAATACAAAAGCATTTGGGCCGTGTCGGGAGGAGACGCCATGACTGCTTGGAAGCTGGCCTATCACGCCAATTGTTGGGGTCCGCTTGGGGGCGACGCCGTTGGTGTGACCTCCATCAACCGTTTGGCCTACCGGACGTTCGGGGACATGGCAGAGGCCGCGCGCGATATTGCAGCAGCGGGCTATGATGGCATTGAGTTCTTCGACGGCAATGTCGTCGAAAGCGAAGGCGACGATTACGCCGCCATGCGCAATATCCTCGCCGACACCGGCCTGTCGCTTGTCTCGATCTATGCCGGCGGCAACTTCATCTTCACGGACATCCTTGACGAAGAACTGGCGCGCGTCACCAAGGCGGCGGACGCAGCGCGGGCGCTCGGCGCCGAGCACCTGGTTGTTGGCGGCGGCGCGCGGCGCCACGACGGGACGCGCCAAAGCGACTACGATGCTTTGGCATCGGCGCTCGACAAGGTGATGGCAATCGCTGCGCAGCACGGCCTGAAAGCTCACTACCACCCCCACCTTTCCACCATCGTCGAGAACCCGGACGAGGTTCGGACGATCTTCGGCAAGACCGCGATCGGGTTCTGTCCGGATACCGCGCATCTGGCCGCTGCCGGAGGCGACGTGGCAGCTATGGTGCGCGAGCACGCGTCACGCATTTCCTACGTCCACCTCAAGGGATGGCAGCGCGACCCGTTCGCCTTCGTGCCGGTCGGCCGGGGCGATTGCGACAATGGCGCCGTGATCCGGGCCCTGAAGGACATCAGTTACACGGGTTGGATCTGCAACGAACTCGACGCCTGGGCCGATCCTGCCGCCGGAGCGCGGGAAAGCCACGCCTTTGTGCAAGCGCAACTGGCGAAAGTCTGAATTTGCCGACCGGCGTTGCCGCCGGGAGGCGTCTGTAACTGCAATAACGAAAACCAAACAATATCAGGGAGAAAACACCATGCGCATGAAAACCTTGCTTCGGTCGACGGCAATCTGTCTGACGCTCGGCCTGGGCCTCGCCTCGAACGCCGCCTATGCCATCGATCCTGCCCAGGCGCTGACTGAGATCGGCCAGCATGTGATGAGCCTCGGACCTAACGGCGAGAAGCCGGAAGCCGCCTCGAGCGTCAAGCTCACCGATGAGGAACTCGCCAAGATTAAGGACATGCACGCAAAGGCCGCCATTGTCATGCACTATGCCGGCAACGACTGGTCGCAGGCGCAAATCGAAGGCCTAAAGGCGCAGTTCGCTACCATGGGTATCGAAGTCGTCGCCGTTACCGACGCGGGCTTCAAGCCCGACAAGCAGGTGTCCGACCTCGAGACCGTAATGGCCCAGAAGCCCAATATCATCGTGTCGATTCCGACCGACCCGGTCGCGACCGCAGCGGCCTACAAAGCGGCGGCCGACGCAGGCGCCAAGCTCGTCTTCATGGACAACGTGCCGAAAGGCTTCGTAGCCGGCAAGGACTATGTCAGCTCCGTCTCGGCTGACAACTACGGCAACGGCGTCGCCACCGCGCACCTGCTGGCACAGGCTCTTGGCGGCAAGGGCGATGTCGGACTGATCTTCCATGCAGCCGATTTCTTCGTCACCAAGCAGCGCTACGACGCCGTCAAGAAGACGCTGGCCGAGAACTATCCGGACATCCACGTCGTCGCCGAGCAAGGCATCGGCGGTCCCGACTTCTCAGGCGATGCCGAGAAGGCGGCAGGCGCCCTGCTCGTCGCCAATCCCAGCATCAAGGGTATCTGGGCAGTGTGGGATGTGCCCGCAGAAGGCGTCATCTCCGCCGCTCTCACCAATGGCCGGGACGACCTGGTAATTGTCAATTGCGACCTCGGCGAAAACGTCGCCATCAACATGGCGAGCGGCGGTCCGGTTAAGGGCCTGTCAGCGCAGCGGCCCTACGACCAGGGCGTGACCGAGGCAATGCTGGCCGGCTACGGTTTGCTTGGCAAGCAGGCGCCGGCCTATGTCGCGCTGCCGGCACTGCCGGTAACCAAGGCCAATCTCGCCGATGCCTGGCAGCAGGTCTACCACAAGCCGGTCACCGACAAGATCAAGCAAAGCATGCAGTAGGCTTCGCAGACAGGTCCTCCCGGTGGAGATGGGTTCGGCCGAGTTCGAGCAGAAGCGCAACGTTTCTGTCCGGCAGGCCGAACCATTCGTCCCACCCGACGCAACCTTTGTTTTGCCCTAGGTGTTGTCATGAACACTGCCAACGCAGCCGAAGCCGTCCGAATGCGAAATGTCAGCATGCGTTTCGGCGGTGTCCGGGCGCTTGACGACGTTCATCTCGACGTTAGCCCGGGCGAAGTGCACGCACTGCTCGGTGAGAACGGCGCCGGCAAGTCGACAATCCTGAAGATTCTGCGCGGCGTGCAACCGCCAACCTCCGGCACGGTCGAGATCGGCGGCGTGCCGCTAGCCACCTTCACCGCCGAGGCAGCGCGCAATGCCGGTGTCGCTATGGCGTTCCAGGAAATGAGCCTGATTCCGACGCTGACGGTGGCGCAGAATGTCTTCCTCAACCGTGAGATCAGGACCAACTCCGGGCTCATCGACGACAGAACCGCGGCGGCCGAATCGCGAAAGCTTTTCGCGCGCATGGGCGTCGAGATCGACCCCAACGCCAAGGTCTCCGACATTCCGGCTGGACACCGACAGCTTACCGAGATCGTCAAGGCGACCTCGCAACCGTGCAAGGTGTTGGTGTTGGACGAGCCAACCACTGCGCTGTCGCAGAACGAAGTCGAGCGGCTGTTCGAATATGTGCGCCAGCTTCGCGGCCAGGGCGTCGCCATCGTTTATGTCTCGCACCGTATGGACGAGATCTTCCGCATAGCCGACCGCGCTACCATCTTGCGCGACGGCAAGCACATCATCACCGCGCCGATGTCGGAATTCACGCTGGAATCGATGATCGCCCATATCATCGGCCGACGCTCTCGCGGCTTCTCGGACGTGGTGCGTGAGACGGCGACTATCGGCGAAGTGCTGCTCGAAACACGCGGCCTTTCGGGCTCCGGCAAGCCGATCGGTATCGATCTGACGCTTCGCCGCGGTGAAGTGGTCGGCGTCGCTGGCCTGCTGGGCAGTGGCCGCTCGTCGCTGGCGCGCGTGCTGGCCGGGGTCCAGCCGATGACTAGTGGCGAGATCCGGATCAAAGGCAAGGCGGTTTCGATCGCCAAGCCGCGAGATGCCATCGACGCCGGCATTGCGCTGGTGCCGGAAGACCGCGCCCGTCAGGGGTTCGTCGCCTTCCATTCGGTAGAAAGCAACATCGACCTACCCAACCTTGATCGCCTTTCGAAGAAGACATGGGTCGATCGCACCAAGTCGGCGGCACTGGCGGAAAGCTCGATCCAGCGCCTGCGCATCAAAACCGACTCGCGCAAAGCGACCATCAGGACGCTGTCGGGCGGCAATGCGCAGAAGGTCGTCATCGCCAAATGGCTGGCGACCGAACCGGAGGTGCTGATCCTCGACGAACCAACCGCCGGCATCGACATCGGTTCGAAATCGGAGATCGTGACGCTGATCCGCAACCTCGCCAAATCCGGCAAGGCAATCCTGGTGCTGTCGTCGGAGTTGCAGGAACTGCTCGCCGCTTGCGATCGAATCCTGGTGATGTCGGAAGGCCGCATCGTGCGCGACATCGCCCGTCACGACCTCGACGACGCCGCCAAGGTGGACTCGATCGACAGTCTTCAGCACGCCGAACAGAAACTCAACAAATTCATGCAGGAAGCCCGCGGAGGAATTATCCAATGACCGACACGGCCGCATCAGCCAGCAAATTCTCGGCACTGGCCAACTGGCGTGAATACATCATCTATATCGGCTTCGTGGTTATCTTCCTCGTCTTTGCCGCGACGCTGGGCAACAGGGGCTTTCTCGACCCCAACAACCTGTTGAACATTATCCGTCAGACCGCGATCATCGCCGTGGTCTCGGTGACGATGACCTTTGTGCTCAGCACCGGCGAGATCGACCTGTCGGTCGGGGCAGTCGCGGGCCTCGCTTCCGTCGCCACTGCAATGGGCATCGACCAGTTCGGCATCCCCGGCGGCATCCTTTACGGCCTGGGCACCGGCGTCGTCGTCGGCGCCGTCAATGGCTGGCTGACCACCGGCATCGGAATTCCCTCGTTCCTCACCACGCTGGCCATGATGGGCATCGCACGCGGCGTCGCCATGTGGATCAGCGGCACGGCGGCGATCCCCATACTAAGCAAGCCCTACGCGGCGGTCTTCGGCGCCGGCAACATCGGCCCGATACCAAGCCTGTTGGTCTGGGTGGCAATCATCGGTGTCGCCGGCCACATCGTGCTTCGCCGCACCACGTTCGGACGGCGCGTGCTGGCAACCGGCGGCAACGAGACATCGGCACGCTACTCCGGGGTCAACACCGCCTCTATCAAGTTCCGCGTGCTGATCCTGTCGTCCGTGGCGGCCGCCTTGGCCGGCATGCTTTATGCGGGCCGTCTGCATTCCGGCCGCTTCCAGTTCGGCGAAGGCGACGAGCTTTCGGTGATCGCCGCGGCCGTGCTCGGGGGCACCAGCCTGTTCGGGGGTGCCGGCACGGTGGTCGGCTCTATCATGGGCGCGCTGATGATCGGCCTGATCAACAACGGCCTCGTGCTGATGGGACTGGAATTCAGCCAGCAGCTGATCGCCCGCGGCGCCATCATCATCATTGCAGTCGCCATCAGCCAAACGCGCAAGCGTTAGGCAGAGCGCAGAGAACACAGGCGGGGCTTTGCCAGGCAGCAAACTTTGGCGCGCTGCCCCAATGCGTCGACCCAAAAAGACAACTGCAGCAAAGGACATGCCATGTCTGACACCTTCTTCAATCCGCATCAGCGCGCGACGGTGGAGGCCGCGATGGCCCGCATAATTCCAACCGACGACACGCCGGGCGCACGCGAAGCCGGCTGCGTTGACTTCGTCGACCGCTATCTTTCCGGCATCGGCTACATCTTCGCCAAACCCGACGGCTCAGGCTTCGAAGTTCTCGAAGGCGCATCGGCCAAGGCCTGGATGCAGCGCATCGAAATCATGCGCGAACGCTATGTCGCCGGACTGCTCGACCTCGACGCCCGCGCCCACGAGAGATTTTCGGCCGACTTCGTCGCGCTGGCGCCACAGCAGCAGGACGATATCCTCCACGAACTGGAGCAGGCCGGCACGGGTGCGCCGAGGACGCTCGCCGTCAACGATGCGCTCGCTGGCCCGGTTTCGCCCCAACCCGCACTGCAGCAGACCTCAACGGAGGTCGATCTCGACTTTCTGCCGCTGATGGTCACCCACACGCGCCAAGGTTATTATGCCGACCCCATCTACGGCGGTAACAGGAACCGGATCGGCTGGGAGGTGATCGGTTTTCCCGGCCCCGCCTCGCTGAAGGATGTCCATATCGGCCGCTACACCACGCTGCAGTATTTCGCCGAGGGCGAAGCCGACAAGGTCAGGGAGTTTCACGATGGCCTATAAGACCAAACCCGCGAGAACGGACGTCGTCATCATTGGCGCCGGCGCATCAGGCGCCGCCGCAGCCAAGGTGCTTTGCGAGGCTGGCGTCAAGGTCGTGGCCCTCGAAAAGGGGCCGTGGCGGAAGAAGGAAAGCTTTGGCGGTGACGAACTCGCCAACATCAATCGCTACAATCTGTGGCCGGACCCGATCCTTAATCCGCGCACATGGCGAGAGACTGCCGACGACGACGCGCGTTCCGAAATGTTCTGCCCGGTGCCGCAGATGGTTGGCGGCGGCACCGTCCACTGGCAGGGTTGGTTGCCGCGTTTCACCGAGAATGATTTCCGCCTGCGAACCGTGGCCGGCGACCTGCCGGGCACCAGCCTTGCCGACTGGCCGATTACCTATGACGAGCTAGAGCCATACTACCTCAAAGTCGAATGGGCGTTCGGTGTATCGGGGCAGCCTGGCGCCAACAAATTCGAGTCGCGCCGCTCGGGCGGCTACCCATGTCCGCCTATGCCGATTTCACGCTATGCGCAGAAGTTCATCAAGGGCTGCGACGCGCTTGGCTGGAACGCCTTCCCGACGCCGCAGGCCGCCTTGTCACGCCCGTTCAACGGTCGCAAGGCGACGGTGGTCAGCGCTTTTGCACAACAGCACGGAGACCCGACCGGAACGCGCTCGTCGGCGCTCAACGTCTTCATCCCGGACGCCGTTGCAACCGGCAATTTCGAGCTGCGGCCGGATTGCGTGGTTCGCGAACTCACTCTGGACAGCGAAGGCAATATCAAGGCCGCGATCTACCAGGACGCCGACGGCGACACGATAGAGCAGGAGGCCGATCTGTTCATCCTTGCCTGCGGCGCGATGGAAACCGCACGACTGATGCTTCTGTCGAAGTCCGGACGCTTCCCGAACGGCGTTGCCAATGGCAGCGACATGGTTGGGCGCAACGTTACCTTTCACGAATATTCGGCTGCGGTCGGCACCTATGACGATCCGGTCTATGCCTGGGCAGGCGGCGGCTATGTCAGCGCTTCGACCTTCCAACACTACGAGCACGACGCATCGCGTGGCTTCGTCTCAGGCGGGCACATTGCGGTGGCGGGCGTCGGCATCCCGCTGCCGATCAACTGGCGCATGCCGGGCACGCCATCATGGGGCGCTGAGGCCAAGAAGAACGACCGCGACCACTTCAGCCATTCGCTGGCGATTGCCATGGTGCTGCACGACATGCCCCAACACGAAAATCGCATAGACCTCGACGAAACGGTGGTCGACGCCTGGGGACTGCCGGTCGCGCGCGTGACACTGAAGCCGCATCGGAACGATGTCGACCAGGGACGCTACCTGATCGATCGCGGCGCCGACATTCTGGAGGCCAGCGGCGCTTTGACCATCCGCAGGGTTTATGCCGACCGCGTCACCGGCAATTGCTCGCACCAGCATGGCACGGCACGTATGGGCGACGACGGAGCGACCTCGGTGCTCAACAGATGGTGCCGGGCGCACGAGGTCGAGAACCTCTACGCCGTGGACGGATCGCCGTTCCCGACCGGCACAGGCGCCAACCCAACGCTGACCATCATGGCCAATGCCTGGCGTGTCGCCGACAAGATCATCGCCGAACGGGGGGCGGCAGTGTGATGGCCGGCGGGAGGCCTCCAAGGTCCGCCGCCCGCCACGTCCCCGATCGACCGCAGCAATGGAGAACGCCATGAGCGGCAACCGTTTCGCTGGAAGGCGTGGCCGCATCCGTCTCGGCATGGTTGGCGGCGGCGAAGGAGCCTTCATCGGCGCGGTGCACCGCATCGCCGCCCGCTTCGACGACCGCTACGACCTGGTCGCGGGAGCGTTGTCCTCTGAGCCGGCACGGGCGTCGCGGTCCGCGGCACTACTCGGCCTCGACCCGGCCCGCAGCTATGCCGATTTCACTGGCATGGCGCGCAGCGAGGCCTCCCGCGCCGACGGCATCGAAGCGGTCTCGATCGTGACCCCCAATCACATGCACGCGCCGGCTATCCGCGCCTTTCTTGATGCGGGTATCCACGTCATTTGTGACAAGCCGCTGACGACGACGCTGGCCGAGGCGCTGTCGCTGCGCGAGGCGGCGCGGGTTTCTGGGCTGGTCGTGGCACTGACCCATACCTATACCGGTTATCCGATGCTCCGGCAGGCCCGCGCCATGGTCCGCAACGGCGACCTGGGCGACATCCGCATCGTCCAGGTCGAATACGCGCAGGACTGGCTGGCGACGAAACTCGAGGACGGCGGCAACAAGCAGGCCGAGTGGCGATCGGATCCAGCACGTTCGGGCGCGGGCGGCTCAATTGGCGACGTTGGCACCCATGCTTTCAATCTTGCCGGTTTCGTCACCGGGCTCGAACCTGACGCACTATGTGCCGAGCTTACCACATTCGTGGCAGGACGGCGGCTCGACGATAATGCCCAGATCATGCTCCGCTATGAAAACGGCACGCGTGGCAGTCTCTGGTGCAGCCAGGTCGCGATCGGCAACGAGAATGAGGTCAGTCTTCGCGTCTATGGCGCGAAGGGATCGTTGGAATGGACGCAGCGCGACGCGAACCAGCTGGTCTGGTCATCGCTCGACCAGAACCGGCAAGTCATTACCCGCAACGGCGCAGGCGCAGATGAATCAAACAGACGTGCCTCGCGCGTTCCGGCTGGCCACCCGGAAGGTTACCTAGAAGCTTTCGCCACCCTGTATCGTGAAGTCGCCGAGGCGATCGTCGCCATGCGCCAAGATAGGTCGCTAGCTCCTGAAACGCTGTTCCCAACCGTCGACGACGGCGTCAAGGGCCTGGCTTTCATCGACGCCGCCATTCGTTCGTCGATTGCAGGAGGCGTCTGGACAAGATTGTGATGATTACCTGCGCATCAAGGTCCACCAGCGCAGTGCTGCTAGAAGCGATTGAACTCCCCTGGCTTCTAATCGTCAGGCCCAGGTCACTATGTCCGCTTTCGGGATCGGGAAGATGGGCCTGACAATGACTGAAAATGGGCGCATAGCTGCCTTTTCCGGCATCGGGCCGTCCTACCCAAACTACCTCAACTCAAGAAGCCGGCAACCGACCAATAAAAACATGGGCTTACCCCAAACGTCGCGCCTAAGCACCCTAACTTGCTCGCGCTCCCATTTCGCGCGACTTGTCGAGGCGGTGATGCCCCTTCAGGGTACGCCTACGACGAAGGCCGCCTACTGACGCGTACCTTAAGGCGTTAATGTCCGCTTAGATTAAGTGGACACTTAGCGAATGAAGTATCTGGCTATGGAGCGGCCGTCGGCAGTGGAAGCGAGCACGCCTGCGGCTGTGCCGCTGCCGCCGGGTGCGGGCCGACAGCGGACGCGTCGCTCCTGGACGGTCGAGCAGAAGCTGGCGATCGTGCGTGAGGTGCAGGAGTCCGGTGATCCGGTGTCGATTGTGGCGCGGCGTCACGACATGAACGCGAACCACTTGTTCATCTGGATGAAGCAAGCCCAGCAAGGGCGATTGGGCCGAGCCAACTCGGTGCCTGAGACCCCTCCGATCGCCTTCATTGACATGGGTGTTGTCGGTCCCAGCGTGCACGATGTAGAGCCGGAAGAGCCGGCTCCTGCGCGATCGCACTCTGAAGTACCAGCTACGATCAGCCAAGCGGTGTCTCTCGGTGGCCGGATGGAAATCGTCGGGGCCAACGGTCGGCGTGTGATCGTCGACCGTACTGTCGACGTAAGTGTCCTGCTGCGGATCTTGCAGGGGCTGGAAATGCTGCGATGATCCCGACAGAAGGCGTGCGTGTGTGGTTAGCCACAGGCTACACCGACATGAGATGTGGCTTTCCATCACTGGCGCTACGGGTGCAGGAGGTCCTCAAACATAATCCCCTTGGGGGCAACCTGTTTTGCTTCAGGGGGAAACGCGGAAATTTGTTGAAGGTCATCTGGCATGATGGCCAAGGTGCATGTCTGTTCACAAAAAGACTCGAGCGCGGCCGCTTCATATGGCCAACAGTTGAGGGTGGAGCTGTGACAGTATCTTCTGCACAGCTGAGTTATCTCTTGTCTGGCATAGACTGGCGGAACCCTCAGGAAACGTGGCGTCCAGCTCGGGTTGGGTAGCATTTTTTAATTGAAAATACAATGGAATGTGATTCAATCGGCGCATGACTTCGAAGCCGGTTGAGCTCCCCTCGGATCTTGCCAGCGCCTACGTGGCGCTGCTGGTTGAGCGTGAGGCGTTGCAGGCTGAACGCGATGTGGCGGTCACGGATGCTGCCAGCTGGCAGGCTGAAGCCGCCAACGCGAAGGCCATGCTGTCCGACAACGAGGCGCGGATTGCGCATCTCGAGCTGCGCATCGAGAAGCTGAAACGCGAACTGTACGGGCAGCGCTCCGAGCGCACGGCGCGGCTGATCGAGCAGTTGGAATTGGAGCTCGAAGACCTCGTCACCTCGGCGACCGAGGATGAGCTTGCCGCGCAGGCTGCGGCGGCGAAGACGCAGACGGTGCGCCCCTTCACGCGCAAGCGACCGGTGCGCAAGCCATGGCCGGATGACATCGAGCGCGAGCGCATCGTCATCGAGCCACCCAGCGCCTGCGCCTGCTGCGGCGGATCCCGGCTGTCCAAGCTGGGCGAGGATGTGACCAAGACGCTGGAAGAGATCCCGCGCCGGTTCAAGCTGATCGAGACGGTGCGCGAAAAGTTCACCTGCCGCGACTGCGAGAAGATCACCCAGCCGCCGGCGCCGTTCCATGCCACGCCGCGCGGCTTCATCGGTCCCCAACTGCTGGCGACAATCCTGTTTGACAAGTTCGGCATGCATGCTCCACTCAACCGCCAGAGCGCGCGCTTCAAGGCTGAGGGGATCGACTTGCCGGTGTCGACGCTGGCCGATCAGGTCGGCCACGGAACCTTCGCCGTCATGCCGCTCTTCCAGCTGATCGAGCGCCATGTGCTCGCGGCCGAGCGCCTTCATGGCGACGACACCACCATTCGCATCCTGGCGAAGGACAAGTGCGCGACCGGGCGCATATGGACCTATACGCGCGACGACCGTCCCTTCGCCGGGCCTGCGCCGCCGGCGGCGATCTATTACGCCTCGAGCGACCGGCGCGGCGAGCGTCCTCAGAAGCATCTGGCTGGGTACGCCGGCATCCTTCAGTGCGACTGTTACAGTGGCTTCGAGCCGCTGTTCGACCCGCAGCGGAAGGAGCAGCCGATCACGCCGGCCTTTTGCTACGCCCATGCACGGCGAGGATTCTTCGAATTGGCTGACATCGCGAAAGAGGCCCGGGATGGCAAGAAGGGCAAACCGATCTCCCCGATCGCGCTGGAGGCGGTCAGGCGCCTCGACGCGCTGTTCGAGATCGAGCGCGCCATCAACGGCCGCAGCGCCGACGAGCGGTATGCCGTGCGGCAGGAGAAGAGCAAACCACTTCTCGACGACATGCACGCCTGGTTGCTCCGCCAGCGCGATACCCTCTCGCGCTCTTCCGAGGTCCTGAAGCCGATCAACTACATGCTCAGGCGCTGGAACGACTTCGCCCGCTTCATTGACGACGGCAGAATCTGCCTCAGCAACAACGCGGCCGAAAGAGCGCTGCGCGGTATTGCTCTGGGAAGGCGCAACTGGACCTTCGCCGGTTCCCAGCGTGGCGCCGACCGCGCCGCCGTCATGCTCACCCTCATCACCACGGCACGCCTCAACGACGTCGACCCGAAAGCCTGGCTCGCCGACATCCTTGCCCGCATTGCCGATCTTCCCGTCTCGCGTCTGCACGAACTACTGCCCTGGCAATGGAAGCTCCTGAGCCAAGCCGACAAGCCCGCCGGTCAGCAGGCCGCCTGACCTTCACACAACGCCATCATAGAGCCCGCCGCGCGCACGCGCATGTGCCAATCATGCGGCCTTCGCCGTATGCGTACCCTTCAGGCACGTTGCAGCGGTTGCGTCCCCATCGCAAAACGCAAAAACCGCCCCGGTTAGACCGGGACGGTTATTGATTTATGATAGAATTGGTTGCGGGGACAGGATTTGAACCTGTGACCTTCAGGTTATGAGCCTGACGAGCTACCGGGCTGCTCCACCCCGCGTCATATTTCGTCACCGCCAAATGAAAGGGCCGCTTGCGCGGCCCGTGGTCCCTTGGCGGGCCTTGTTCGTAGAGAGAAGATTTCACTGACATCCGCTTGGATGTGAGTTCAACGTGCGTTTAGCAGACCTGGCAGCGACCTACTCTCCCGCGTCTTGAGACGAAGTACCATCAGCGCTGGAGCGTTTCACGGCCGAGTTCGGAATGGGATCGGGTGCAGCCGCTCCGCCATAACCACCAGGTCGGCAAAACGCACGTTGTTCGAGAAGCTGTTTTCTGTGCCAAGGCGACGTTTGTGGCTTTTGGGCGTAAGCCCGCAAGCGCGACTGCGCGTCGCCGGTTTCCGGCGCCCTCGCGGAGCATAGGCCCGTAAGGGCCGCTCATGCGTGAGCGCTGGTCAGACCATCGTGTTCTGGCGCAATCCACTGGATTGCGCCGAGATGGGCATAAGGAATGAGAACGATCAAGCCGATCGAACTATTAGTACCGGTAAGCTTCAAGCGTTGCCGCTCTTCCACACCCGGCCTATCAACGTGGTCGTCTTCCACGGTTCTCAGGGAATACTCGTTTTAAGGTGGGTTTCCCGCTTAGATGCCTTCAGCGGTTATCCCGTCCGGATATAGCTACCCTGCTATGCGGCTGGCGCCACAACAGGTCCACCAGAGATCCGTCCATCCCGGTCCTCTCGTACTAGGGACAGATCCTTTCAATATTCCTACACCCACGGCAGATAGGGACCGAACTGTCTCACGACGTTCTGAACCCAACTCACGTACCGCTTTAAATGGCGAACAGCCATACCCTTGGGACCTGCTCCAGCCCCAGGATGCGATGAGTCGACATCGAGGTGCCAAACAACCCCGTCGATATGGACTCTTGGGGGTCATCAGCCTGTTATCCCCGGCGTACCTTTTATCCGTTGAGCGATGGCCCTTCCACGCGGGACCACCGGATCACTATGACCGACTTTCGTCTCTGCTCGACTTGTCAGTCTCGCAGTCAGGCAGGCTTATGCCATTGCACTCAGCGAACGATTTCCGACCGTTCTGAGCCCACCATCGCGCGCCTCCGTTACTCTTTAGGAGGCGACCGCCCCAGTCAAACTACCCACCATACATTGTCCCGGACCCGGATAACGGGCCGCGGTTAGACATCCATAGTAATAAGGGTGGTATTTCAAGGGTGGCTCCACCTGAGCTGGCGCCCAGGTTTCAAAGCCTACCACCTATCCTACACATGCCACTACGAATGCCAATGTAAAGCTATAGTAAAGGTGCACGGGGTCTTTCCGTCTAACCGCAGGAACCCCGCATCTTCACGGGGAATTCAATTTCACTGAGTCTATGCTGGAGACAGCGGGGAAGTCGTTACGCCATTCGTGCAGGTCGGAACTTACCCGACAAGGAATTTCGCTACCTTAGGACCGTTATAGTTACGGCCGCCGTTTACTGGGGCTTCGATTCAGAGCTTGCACCCCTCCTCTTAACCTTCCAGCACCGGGCAGGCGTCAGACCCTATACGTCGTCTTGCGACTTCGCAGAGCCCTGTGTTTTTGATAAACAGTCGCTACCCCCTGGTCTGTGCCACCCTCCTCCACTTGCGTGGAAAAGGGTCACGCTTCTTCCGAAGTTACGCGTGCAATTTGCCGAGTTCCTTCAGCATAGTTCTCTCAAGCGCCTTGGTATACTCTACCAGACCACCAGTGTCGGTTTCGGGTACGGTTTATAAGGAGGAGCTATTTCCTGGAACCACGCAGCAGCCCGTTCAATCCGATAAGATTGGACTACCTCAATGATCCGTCACTACCTCCAAGCCCACGAATATTAACGTGGTTCCCATCGACTACGCGTTTCCGCCTCGTCTTAGGGGCCGGCTAACCCTGCTCAGATTAGCTTTAAGCAGGAACCCTTGGTCTTTCGGCGGGGGAGTCTCTCACTCCCCTTACGTTACTCATGTCAGCATTCGCACTTCTGATACCTCCACCACCCCTCACGGGTATGGCTTCATCAGCTTACAGAACGCTCCGCTACCGCTTGGCCCTTGCGGACCAAACCCTAAGCTTCGGTGTATGGCTTTAGCCCCGTTACATTTTCGGCGCAAAGACCCTTATTTAGACCAGTGAGCTGTTACGCTTTCTTTAAATGATGGCTGCTTCTAAGCCAACATCCTGGTTGTTTTGGGATCCTCACATCCTTTCCCACTTAGCCATAACTTGGGGACCTTAGCTGTAGGTCAGGGTTGTTTCCCTTTTCACGACGGACGTTAGCACCCGCCGTGTGTCTGCCGACTAGTACTCCCAGGTATTCGGAGTTTGGTTAGGTTTGGTAATCCGGTGAGGACCCCTAGCCCATCCAGTGCTCTACCCCCTGGGGTATTCGGTCGACGCTCTACCTAAATAGATTTCGCGGAGAACCAGCTATTTCCGAGTTTGATTGGCCTTTCACCCCTAGCCACAAGTCATCCCGAACTATTGCAACAGTTATGGGTTCGGTCCTCCAGTAAGTGTTACCTTACCTTCAACCTGCTCATGGCTAGATCACTCGGTTTCGGGTCTAATGCGACGAACTGAACGCCCTGTTCAGACTCGCTTTCGCTGCGCCTACACCTAGCGGTTTAAGCTTGCTCGTCACACTAAGTCGCTGACCCATTATACAAAAGGTACGTGGTCACCCTTGCGGGCTCCCACTGTTTGTAGGCAATCGGTTTCAGGTACTCTTTCACTCCCCTTGTCGGGGTGCTTTTCACCTTTCCCTCACGGTACTAGTTCGCTATCGGTCATGCACGAGTACTTAGGCTTGGAGGGTGGTCCCCCCAATTTCAGACAGGATTTCACGTGTCCCGCCTTACTCGAGGACGATTGATTGCATTACGCGTACGGGGCTGTCACCCACTATGGCCCTACTTTCCAGAAGGTTCCGCTTGTCTCTCAATCGCCACTGGCCTGGTCCGGGTTCGCTCGCCACTACTTCCGGAGTCTCGGTTGATGTCCTTTCCTACGGGTACTTAGATGTTTCAGTTCCCCGCGTTCGCCACTTTACCCCTATGTATTCAGGGTAAGTTACCTATTATCGATACTTGGAAACCACAGCAGCAAGACAGCGCGATCTCAAAGAGATCGTCGCCTCACACTCAATCCTTTTCAGGATTTCGCATCACCCTGCTGCTCTGATTTTCCAAGTACCTTAGGTGGGTTTCCCCATTCGGAAATCTACGGATCAAAGGGTATTCGCACCTCCCCGTAGCTTATCGCAGCGTATCACGTCCTTCATCGCCTGTGCATGCCAAGGCATCCACCAATTGCCCTTAAGACACTTGATCGTTCTCATTGCCAATGCCCATCCGCGCAATCCCGAAGGGATTGTCGCATGGGCCAAATCCTGTGCGGGATTTGACCCGATGTCATTGGCACAAAAAGACCAGCTTCTCGAGATCGGTTCGAGGGCGCGGTTAGGCAAACCCATCATATGCAAGGGATTGAGCGTCCCTTGCGACAAATCACGACCC
>AP017605.1:3245000-3290000 GCA_002356515.1 Mesorhizobium loti
CGCCAGCGGCGCACCGCCCTCGTTCGTGAGGCGTATATAGTCGCCACCAATCCAAACTGTCAACAGCCATCTCAGATGTTTTTTCGATTTCTCGTGGGCATATCCACAAGGCCGAAATTCGTGAGTTGGCTTGGCTGAATTTCGAACGGTTCTCCGCTGCAGATCTTTTCTGTCGAGGTTCGCCATCACCTTGGCGCCCGATGCATGCAATCGGCCCGACAATCGCCCGTCCTGCCTGTCGATTGTCGGTCGAGTACCGGCCTAAGCGGCGCTTCAGAGCCGGTCTTCCAGCAATTCCGGCGTGATGTTTCGACCGGCGTAGAAGATGCCCAGGATCAGCACCCGTTCGCCCTCGACCGCGAAAGCAATGCTGACGGCGCGCCGGTAACCAACAATCCGCAGCCCGGGCATGATCTCGACCCGCTCGGTACCACGCTGTGGAAAAGTCGACAGGCCCAGGCAATGGTCGCGGATGCCGACAACGAAATTCCACGCAATCGCCGGTGACGCGCGCTCGGCAATGTCATCATAGAGCTGTTCGAGCTCAGCTTCCGCTCTCGGGTGGAAGACAATCCGGTACTCCACCCCCTACTTGGCTTTCGCCTGCTTCGCGCGATGACGCGCTTCAAGCCGGGAAAAGACCGTTTCGGCAGGAACCCCCTTCGCCGGTTCCCGTTGGAGCTCGGCCAGGCGTCCCGGAATTTCCTCGCGCAGCCACCTCTCCCGCTCCGCCTCGAAATCCTCGAGCATGCGCAGGCCGGCGCGGACAACCTCACTGGCATTGTTGTAGCGGCCTGATTCGAGCTGCTTCCTGATGAAGCTCTCATAGTGGTCGTTCAGGGCGTAATTTGGCATGACAACCTCTGGAAAAATATGGGATCATAGGAATATAGCAATAGATGTCATTTATTGCCAGAATCGGTCGATTCGGTAGCACCGCCTTGATTCGGATTGTTCCGCAGACAGGGGTTTGATTCGCCCGCTTCGGTAGAGCCGATGTATCGCCGGCCCCAAGCCGCCGGCGCGATCGGGATCGAACCCGCAATCGATAGCTGCAGCAATCTGCTCTCGTCATCCAGGAGAGATGACGGCACTGAAGCCGGCTGAAAAAGAAGCCCGCTGCTAAATTCATTTCGCATTTGGTTGTGGGCCGCCGCTTCGATTCGGCTTTGCCGTCGGCCTCTGCCGAGAGGGTCCGATTCTTTTTCGCGCGGCTGGGCTGAGGCCTCTTTTCAAGCCCTGCGTTCCTCATCGACTGACGACGTCCGCGCCGCCAATGCGAACGGCCTTCTGGCTTTGCGCCTAGCGGGCCGTTTTATGTTGGTTTTGGGGTAGGCTTTGAGTTTTCTGTCCTGCGGCTTTGGCTTTGCCTGCTTGCGGGCCGCTGATGACAGGTTCGAATCGGCGGCCAGCGTCAGCAAAAACGCGAACGGCCCGCAGGCTGGAAGCCATGCGGGCCGTTGAATGTTGGTTGCGGGGACAGGATGCCCCCTTTGTCATAACATCGTCGGACAGTTGGCTTGGGTCAGGTTTGGCGAGTTCGAGGATGCCGAACAGCTCGCCGCGCAGCTCGGCATGGACCTCGCCGCGCTTGTCGCCGGGTGTGAGGACGATCTCTCCGATCAACGAGCGCAATGCCTCAGCGGCTGGACGTCCGTCCTCGTGGTCGGCGAGCGCTTGCGTGAGTTGCTCGACCCGCTTCTTATAAAGAGTGGCGATGTTGGGATGCAGGTCGGGCACGTCAGTGGGCGCCGCTGCCAGACGCACGGTGATCTCCGCCTTCTGCCTCTCCAGGTCTTCCATTCGCGCTTTCATCGAAGGTTGGTATAGGCCATCCTCGATCGCGGCCATGATGCCGGCGATGGCACGCTCGATCTTGTCGAGCGCTTTGCGGTCCTGTTCGCCTTGCGCGCGACGCTCCTGGTTGAGGCGGTTGGTCTCTTGGGCATAGGCCCTGATCGCCTCGGCCACGTTATCGGCCGAGACCAGCCTTTCCCTTAGGCCTGCGAGGACTCGCTGCTCAATCTTCTCGCGGGTGATGGTCCGGCCATTGTCGCAGATGCCCCGGCGCTGGTGGTTGAGACAGGCATAGCGGTCTCGTGTGAACAACCCGTAGCGCCCGCCGCAGCAGCCACACGTAAGCAGGCCGGAAAGAAGGGAGACCGGCCGCTTCATGGTGTGCAGCTTCCTCGCCCGGGCCTTGCGCGTGGCGATCGCCACCACCTCGAACTGGCTGGCGATGGATTTCTGTCTCTCCCTCACGGCCTGCCACAATTCGTCCTCAACGATCCTGAGATGCGGCACCTCGGTGCGGATCCATTTGGCTGGCGGATTGGCCCGAGAGACCCGCTTGCCGGTGGCAGGATCCTTGACGAAATGCAGGCGGTTCCAAACCAGCACCCCGGTATATAGTTCATTGTTGATCACGCCGGTGCCCCGGATGACATGCCCGCGCACGCTGGTATCGCCCCAGTGTCGGCCGAGCGGACCAGCAACGCCTTCTTTGTTGAGGTCAACGGCGATCGCCTTCGGGCTTTTGCCGGCGGCGAACTCGCGGAAGATGCGACGCACGATAGTCGCTTCCTCCGGCACGATCTCTCGATCGCCCCGGATGGGCTCGCCTGCGGCATCCAGCTTTTTCACCACTTGGTAGCCGTAGCACAGCCCGCCACCGGCCTTGCCCTTCTCCACCCTGCCCCGCAGGCCGCGATGGGTCTTGAGGGCAAGGTCCTTGAGGAACAGAGCATTCATCGTACCCTTGAGGCCGACATGCAGCTCGCTGATCTCGCCCTCGGCCAATGTCACGATGGCAACGCCGGCGAATTTGAGATGCTTGAAGAGGATGGCCACATCTGCCTGATCGCGGCTGATGCGATCGAGCGCCTCGGCCAGCACCACCTCGAAGCGGCCGCGTTGGGCATCGCGCACCAAATGCTGGATGCCTGGTCGCAGCACGGTGCTGGCACCGGAGATCGCCGCATCCTCATAGTTACCCGCCACGCTCCAGCCCTCGCGCGCCGCCTGCTCGCGGCACAGCCTCAACTGGTCCTCGATGGAGGCATCGCGCTGGCTGTCGGAAGAATAGCGGGCATAGAGTGCGACACGGGTCATGGCGGCAGATCCTCTCTCCTGTTGCCAGAGGGCTTATCGTCCTGCCCCCTGCCCTCTCCCTCTTGGCGGCCCGGCCGATTGTCGTTGGCCGCCTGCCCCACCTCGAATGCCTCCCGCGCCAACTGCCGGCCGATCAGCCGGGCAATATCCAGCACCACCCTATCCAGTTTGGCGACCCTCATGTTTGCAGTGCGACCTTCGGGGCCGACGAGGTCGCCGCTATTGTTTGCCGGAACCAACGCCTGCGGCTCAGTCCTGGTTTCCTCTGACATGTCGGTCGCTCCCAATGGTGGATCGACCTGCGATCAGAGGCCGCCGAGCGGCGAAGGAAAGCACGAAATTCACGTGATAGGGCCACAGCGTGCAATGACTTGCGCCGTGCGGTTTCGGCGTGTCAGGAGAGCGCTACATCGCCACGGCACTCCGCCGCGCCTTCCTCTTTCAGGGCCGCGACCAGCTTGACCGCGGACTCCCAATGCTTGGCAACGTCGCTCCGCGTCCTTTCCCGGCTCCGGCGGCCAATCGGCAAACCTCCCGCGATCGCCTTCAAGTCACGCAGCACGGAAGCTATGTGCGGCCACGGGAAATCGGCAGGATCACCAATATCTCGATCGGCGCCGACGATCACTTCCAACTTGGCGATGACGCCGACGAGCGACGTAGCCTCGACTTCGGGGATCGAATCTTGAAATTTTAGAGCTTCGGTCATCGCAAAGACCTCGGCTTCGCAAGCTATGAGATGCTCAGAGTCTAGGCCCATAGTAGACACTGATAGTTGCCACGGCATCGGCTCGCCTGCGGTCAATACCTGAATTCCGGTATTGGCGATCATTCGCGCCTCCATCCGCTGCTGAATTCGGCACAGCAGCAATGAGGCATACCGAGCTCGTTGCCACTCGCTCCACAGTCTCAACGCGGAATCTGTGGCCTGGGGCTCTGGCCTCTCAAGCTCATCGCGTTGCCGGCCGATGACGAAAGGCAAAGTCGTGGTATTGTCGGAATCAACCATGATCCGAGCTCCAAACAGCTTGGGTTGTGGTCAGGCCGAGCGACGTGTTCGTGCACGTTGTTCGGCCGCAAAGCGCAAACCACAATTTACGTACATACCGTACATTACGGACATAGTCATTGTCAAACACGCCCGATGCTATTGATAACAAAACTGAGCGCTTCGAACTGCGGCTTACGAGTGACTTGCTTGCCCGCGTTGACGAATGGCGCCGAAATCAGCCCGATCTTCCCACCAGATCGGAGGCTTTCCGCCGACTTGTCGAAGCTGGTCTAGGCTCTAAGACGACCGGCAAGCCCGAAGCCGACGGCACATAAGTCCCGAGGAATTGGCAGGCGCTCCGGTCTGATCGCCCGCTAGATAGATGCCATTGAACGCGCTGATGCTTCGGTAAGTGTTCTTGGGCGCGTCACCAACGCGCTAGGAATGGAACCGGAAACAGTCATTCGCAAAGCGAACAGCAGTCATTCAGAATAAGTCCGCGCATAGCCGCTCGCGAGCGCGCCCTAAACCGCGCCGCAGCGAGCGAGCGGTGGGTTTGCGCCTCATTCAGGTATCCCAAAGCGGACATGCCGGCCAAGGGTCTGGACGGGGCACGCCGTAGACAACGCGGTTTAATTTCTGCAGATGCGGAAGATTCGGGAAATGCTAACGCCGCGAGGGCACCGGCTACCTCGCCTTCACGCACCGATCTTCGCAGCCGCGTTACTCTCGATCATCGGCACGCTAGCCGGAAACAATGCGGGCTTCATCGCGCGGATTTCGTCAACGAACCCGTCGTCCAGCAGGTCGGAACGTATGAGTTCTCCGGCATAACGGACGAATGACATTAGTTTGGCGTCGCTCTCCTTGAATGCGCCTTTGACATTGCTAGACACAACAAGCGCGAACGGCCGTCCCAAATCCAAGCTAAGAAGTACCGACGACCTGATCTGCTTGCGCTGTTCGTCCGTCGTGAACGAATAGCTTGCCTTGGTGTCGTGGGTATCGCCGACTACGCGCGGCTGCGAGGTGGGGTTTGACAAGACCTTGGTCACCTCGTAGCCCTTCTCGATATAGAATTTTGCGTTCTGTTCACGAAGAGACATGCTGCGCGCCACTGTATCATGGTTAGAGTCGAAGTAGCTGAACAGCAGTGGCTCTTTTGCATCGACGAACACGCAAAGCTCGAAGTGAGAGCCGGGAACCCAGCCCTGAAGCGTTTCTTCGACAAATCGCAGCGTACCGGTCACCAATGCCTTGCGCGTTTCAAAAACCTCCCGATTGCTGCGGCGACCATCCTCGATAATGCCGCTTCGGTCCGTTGCAAGACGATGCAACCTGCCCATGGGAAGGAGTTCAGGTTTAACGAAGGTATCCTCGACCAGTTTCTTAAACAGGAATCCTATGCCACCCAACACTGTAGTGTTCATGACGGCGGCTACCGTGCTGCCTCCCGAAAACCCCTTGTCGATCATTGCCCAGATGAGAGACGCTTCGAGGGACATGAAGCCCACGGTCGCGAGGCAAAACACACCGAAGATAATCCAACGCTGGATTGGGCTTAACATCGAATTCTCACTAAAAGGCGTTGATTAGGATCTCAAGCCGACATTTCGAATTATCGAGCCTTACAAGACTCTCGGGGCGACCCGAAATCCATTCATCGTACAATTTCAACTGTGTGCCTAGATGGTCCCGGATTACTTTGGGGTGACCTTTTATGCGACCCGCAAGCGTTTCAATGTCGGCGGAGAGGTAGAGGATCAAGTCGGGAACAGGCATATCTTCTTTAAATTCACGACAGAGAACCCTCAGCCTTTGAAGCGTTTCGTCGTCAATAAGGCCCGACATGCCATGCATCCGGCAAAAGATCGAAAAATCCTCGTCAATACTACGGTCAAACACCACCTTTTTCCGGTCGGGCAAAGCCTTCCATTGAGAGTGCCTGGAACGCATAATCGCTTCTTGAACCTGCGAGCAGTATTGTCCCGGGTCCTTCACGAAATCAGCGAAAAGCTGAGAAGGCGCAGACTCACGGACCACGCTGTACCCAACCGTTGCGAGCAATCCAGCCATTGTTGTCTTGCCGGCCCCTGTCGGCCCCGAGAGCCAAATTATCAAATTGACCTCCAGAATGGAGGTTCGTAGGTAGGATCTCTTGAATGGCCGTTCAAACGCCAAATAGTGGGAAGTCTTGCCGCACTCCCATTATAGAGAGGCCCCCCATCGCCACCTTAAGCTTCTGCAGGCCGCGTAAAGCCGCACCAGCGTCGCCGTCGCCACGGATATGCGAGCAGAGGTGCCAGATAGAGTTGTTCTGCAGCGACGGCTTCTCGGCAGTTACGATCCAATAGCGGATTGACGGCCTCCGGACCCGCATAAGACATGCCTGCTTTGCGCCTCACTTCGTCATTCCAAGCGACCTAGCAATTGCCTGAAAGCGGACGTTAGGTCTTACCGGATAGCCTTCCGTGTCAGGGCGAGTAGGCGACTGAGAAGTTTCTCTATGGGTTTTCCGCACAAGCGGATTTTCCGGAGTAGTGTTGGCCAGCGTTTCCGTCGTTAGATATATCAGAAAGGCATGAGCTAGCGGCTATATCTAGCGTAAAGGTTCATGCGGGGGCGAGTTGGGCATGCTGCGGGCAAGTTAGATTGGATATTCATTTGTATCCATCTCCTTGAAGCGTCGACTTCACGGGATTGGAAGCTGTGGAAAAGAATTTGCTGGAATAGATGATACTCACAAAAAATCAGCGCGACGTAATATCGGAAGCTTTTCGCTCAGTGATCGACGAGGTCGTAGTCGAGCATTACGATGCCCTCACGCAGGAGCATCAGCTTAGCTCCCGAATTGGACAAGCTCTTGAGGACAAGCTGAACGGCGAGCGCTTTCTCGGGGCAGGATTGTCAATCATTACCCAAGACATGCCCGATAAAGGCATTGGAGCACTCGAGAAAAAAATAGGGACAGACATGTTCATCGGTGTGAGCGTGGAGGGCCAGTTTGACAAGGGGTTTCTCGTGCAGTCGAAGTGGCTACACAATGTGGATCCCAAGCTTCCACAGCAATGCCAACGAATGCTCGACATAACCGCAGCTTCCTTTGTGTGGTTTTACGGCGCGAGGGGCGTGCGAATTCAGCGCGCCGAGAAAGTCATTGAAGGGTTGATGCATACTCGTCACCAAGAACGCACCTGGTCTGAGAACCCTGCGAAATTAATGGGCGACGTTCTCGCCTGTCGACGCGGTGATCACAGCCTTGGAATTCCCGCCGGACCTAACAGGCGAGCTCGGCTCACGTCGATGCTGAAACAGATGGCGGCGGGAACCGCCGTCTCGATTGCTGTTAAGCCGTGGGGTGAAGACATTCGCGACATGTGACTTGAAGGCGCAAACGTGCAGTTCTTCTATAGCCAGTGCAGTGGGCAAGTACCCGCTCCCAATTGGCGCCCTCAGATTTGATAGCCGCAGGCCGCCATACGGCCTCGGTCTACCGTCCGACAAACACTAAACGAACGGAAGGTTCGGTGGGCGATGAACGCGGTCTGAACGGCAACGATCGGTCGTATGCCGAAGGACAGCTATTCGCTAGGTGCGAGCTGAAACCAGACCATCTGGAACGGACACCAATCAACTGCAGGAATTTCAAACAGTTATCATGTTCTCCGTAGCAATTGCTCAGGTCTCCTATCAACGCCGCCCAAGGGGATGACCTAGCCGCCGACCTATCCATTTCCCGAAAGAAGCTGCTCGGGCTTTAGGTGCCATGATGCAATATCCTGATCGATGAGGTCCCAGTTTGCATCAAGCTCCGGCATATCAGCTTCCGACACCGCAGCCATGTCGAGCCCTTCGAATTGGTTACCCTGGTACACGGCCAGAGTGGAAATTTCCCCGTTGGCAAACCAGAGCCCGATCAAGTCAGTAATCTCCTTGAGAGCTTTGAGCGCCTCCCTCGCGTCTCGTATGTCAAATTCCTCGAGACTCCTCCCCAGACGACTCTCAGCGTTGCCTGCATGAGCGATGTGGGTAGAGGCATATTCGCTGATGCGATCGAGCTCCGCGAGACGTCTTTCGATCAAGTCCAGAACGGCGGGATCGATCAGGTCAATTTCGCTCCGATCGGCTTCCTTGACCCCGCTGAGATAATCGAAGTCTCTATGACAAAATTCGCTGAGGGTTAGGGCCGGGTCGCCCCATATGGCCTTTCCCGCAGAGGCTTTCACGGCCTGCCAGTTCTCCTGTCGAAGTGCCTCTAGATCGTAGCGGCACATCCGAAGATGCTCGACATAAATGCGCCGGGTGAGTTTAGGCCGGCACGCTTTCACGTCGTTGAGGATCGCCCGAAGTGAATAGACCCCACGAGGGCCAACAAGTGGGTGCGGATCAAGCAACTTCCTAGCCCCGAGGAGTAGACTGGACCAGTAGCCCTTTGCCAACAGATCGAAAAGCATCTGATTTAGCGATGGCCCATCACCGTCTGGACCTTCCGCTCGCTGCCGTTGGCTGGCGAGACTGACGATCCTGATTGCTGTTCGGAACGCGGCATGATCCCAGAGCATGGCTCCCATGGCGGTTATGATACCGGTGGTGTCATCGCTGTAGGCCAGCTTCCAGTTTGCAATGCGCTGAAGCAGAGCGTCGTCCGCCTGTTTGCCCACAATGCCCTCTCAGACTTCGAGTATGTACTTGACCGAACCGGTATAGCGCCCCAGACGGTTAACATCCGAGTAGCTGATTTGAGAACGCTGCGCCCATCTTCGCCAACTGCGTCAGCTTTGGGTCGCTTGGCGTCATCAGTGCATTGACCAACAATGGATCGAATGCCGAACAGCAGCTATCGCTGGGCGACACCCCTGACCGGACCGTCAACTCACGGCCCCGAACTGGACATAGAGCAGATAAGTAGGCAGCGGCGGTTACCAGAGGGGATTGCTCCCCAGCGTCGTCAGGCGAAACGCCTAAGCTCGAAGGCGGTCCATCGCCGATCACCGGATGGCCGATATGGCCCATGTGAACGCGTATCTGATGGGTTCGGCCTGTCTCCAACCGGCATTCGACCAGGCTTGTGGCTCGTGCTGAAGGTTGTTTCGAAGCTTCATGCTAAGGCCGCAATCTGATCTGAAGTTCATCGAACTCGCTTGCATCGAAGCCATTGCCGACCAGCCGGACAAGGTGGGCCAGGAGATCGTCCTGTCTTGGCTGCCCAAACGCCAGTCGGTAGACCGTTAGGCTTCGTTTCAGCCATTGGAGCCGCTTCTCCTCTCGGCTCAATGGTATCAGCGGCACGCGCCGCTCTACCTTAGTCGAGCCCTCAAAAATCCAATATGGAATGAGCTCGTCGCGGCTTTTGGTAGCGCGTCGTGCTGCGGCGAACATGGCGGCCCAGGGGTCTGCAGGTGGCTTTCGGCCTTGTCGCACTGCGTGAGCGTGTGCCTCGGCGACGTTCAGGCGAATGGCGTGGCCCTTGAAGCGGTGGACCCGCCCTTCGCGCTGCTCCAGATCGACCGGGTTGCCTGGCAAGTTCCAGTGATATACCCGGTGGCAATACGGATGGAAGTCCAAACCCTCCTGGCCGATCGAGGTCGTGGCAAGGACGAATGGCCTGAAGGGCGAGTTAAAGGCTTCGCGGACCGTTGACAGCCGAACGGCACCACCTTCCTCATCCTTGAGCTCGGCCAGGCGCATCGCAAACCGACCGCGCATCTTGATTGGCTTTCTGAAGACAATGCGCCCGTTCTCGGCCCTGACGTCGTCGACCTCGATCTGAGATGGGCGAATGGACAGCGCCCTGACCATGGCCTCTGCCACGCCTTTGGCGCGCTCGGTCGGTGACTTGGCGACCAACCCTTCGCCTTCGACGAGGTAATGGGCGTATTCGTCGAGAACGGATTGGAGATTGTGTGCTGCGGAATGGGCGAGAACGCTGCGCCAATAATGCTCATCGCTCTCCTGGCGTAGCAGCGCCACGGTCTCGTGCTGGTTGAACAGGGTCCTGAAACCCCAGGCCACGTGGGCCGCGGCCTCCAGAAGCTCTGGGGCATCCCAGGCAAGTTCGGGCGCAATGCGTCGAATGGCGCGGACCGCGCATACCGCGGGGCTTCCCAGCGCAACATCCACGAGCAATTCCAGTGCAGTTTCGCTGCCGTCTTCTCCGATGCCTTTTGCGGAGATCAGCTCGGCGACGTGGTCTCGGAAACCTGCTTCATTGCCGGTCGAGGCGAAGGCTCCGCTCCGCAGCCATTCCGATGCCCTATTGCCAGCCGCGACGTCCAGCAACGCTGCCGTCGACCATTCCCAGTCTCGCGCGCTCAAGGTTTCGCCATCCTTGGCCTTGGGAAGCCCAGCAAGACGTTCGGCGAGCTTGTGGCGCAATGCGGTCCGCATCTCCTCGATGGAGGGCCGTTTGGCAGCGGCCGCAAAAACAGCAAATGGGTCGCCCAGTTCGGCCAGCAGAGGGGAGGGATAGATGAGGTTGAGCGTGCGCAGCGTGGCCGGCCGATTGTTGGCATCCAGCCGAAACTGCAAAGGCCGGCGTTTCGCTGCGTCGGAATAGGCCAGCTTTGTTTCCGCAGCGCCCATACGTCGTTCGGCTTCGTAGGAGATGAGGGCTGCGAGCGCGTCCGGGACCATCTGCCAAGCGGAGAAGACCAACGCCTTGGTCAGCGGCGGCGCCTTGGCCGCTTCCCCATAGTAGGGGAGCGACGGGGTGATCCAGAGGTGCTGATCAAGCTTGGCGTCGAACAGGTCCGACATCAGTGCTCTCAGCCGGGCATTACCCGGCTCCACTGGCTGGTACTTCTCGATGTCGTCCATCCGCAGTGCCAACGCTTCCGCCTCGGCAACTGCTGCGACAAGAGCGGGGTTGGGCTTCGCCACCGCGTCCTTAAGCAACTTCTTAAGCTTGTAGTCGCGCATGAAGTTCAGCAGGTAGGGCGCGGACTTCCAGTATTCGATGATCTCCGGCGCCCCAGCGCTTCGCGCGACCTGCGCCGCCACCATCGCTTGACGAAGATCCTCCGCGGCTACCTTCGCTTCCATCTGTGGCTCGCTCAGCATCGAGTCCCTCTCGATGGTGCTGTCGACCCTTTCGGTGCGGCTCATCACCTTCTTGAGGCGAGCTTCGATGCCCTTACGAGCCTTCTTCGCTTGCTTGGTCGCCGCCGGCAACTGCTGGAGGAAGCGTCGAAACTGGCGCATCTCCAGGTCGAGTTCATCAGCGACCGCGGAGGCGCGATCACGACCGTGCAGGAAGCCGATCGTCTTAAGGAAGTCCTTGTAATGGTCGCCGTCATCGGGCGAGTCCTCGGACAGCGTCAGCATCTTGTATGGGGTGGCCGAGAGCAGCAGGGTGCGGGCACCCGTTTCCTGATCGCCATACTCGAAGAGGGCGCGCGCCAGCTCTGCGGCATCGTCCTCGCCCGATAGCAGCTCGCGGAAACGCTGAAATTCGTCGAGGATGATCAAGTCTGGTTGTAACGCCACTACGCAAGCGTGCGAGAGCGTCTTTCTCAGTTTGGCGACCAGGGACGTGCGCGCCCAATTGGATGGCTTCGGGTATTTCTTCCGGTACGTGCCGAAGAGCTCGCACACCTCGCCCAATTCGGCCATGAGCACTTTGTTCTTCGAGACGGCGGACTGGAAGCGATGGACGATCGTCTTGTCGATGCCGTCCAGGGTCATCTGGCTGACCTGCCAGTTCCAATTCTTTCGGCTAGCGCCCACCTGCAAAGCGTTCTTTAGCGAGGCCAGTGGCGCCAACGGTTCGAGTAATCGCAGCAGCAGCGCGCGCTCTTCCATCACGCCGTTCGACGAATGCAGGTTGAAGGTCGTGCCGGGCGTGAGGCTGATGAAGTTCACGCCGTTCGCGTTGATTGTGTTCTTCTCGCGCATCCGCAGCGGCATCAACGTGATGCGCGTGGGCAGGGCCATCGCTTCCTTGCCCATCACGTTCAGCCGGTTGAGGTTCTGTGCCGCAATCGACTGATTGGAGCAGATGTAGACGATGTCGATGCGCTTCGCTTTGGGCCAGAGCATCTCGATGGTCTTGGCGACGATACCGCGGGCGACCATCGTCTTGCCAAGGCCGACCTCGTCGGCAACGAGGAATTGGCGCACTTGGTCGGACCCGTGCAAACGGTCGAAGACGTAGTCAACCGTTCTGCGTTGGAAGTGCTTGAGCTGTGCCAGCGACAACGACGCATCGAAAGGCTCACCGCGCATCTTGAGTCTCCAAGACCGTGCGGAACACCCGCCAGAGTTCCTTGAAGTGCGGTGGGAGGCGGTCGTCGGTGCCGTCCTTGGCGCAGGCTTCCATCCGGGTCACGAGCCGATCGACGGCGCCGAGGCGCCCGTCACCAGCGCAAAGGGCACGCATGAGATCTTCAAGGATTGGCTCGTCATCTGCGCCGGATCCCCAATCCCCCTTGGCGTTGCCGTTCGTCTTGTTGGGCGGCGGCAGTGGATGTTCGATGAAGGACGCCAGAAGGAGCCGAAGATAAGCCATGAACTTTTGTCGGCTGTCGACGACCCAATTGAGGATGGCAAGATCGCGCTCCTCCGGCATGCCCTCGACGTCGAGACCCGTGCTGAAGATCTCGCTGCGACCCGTTGCGAGATCAGTGATCTCCATCGCGATGAAGCGGGTGAGGTCAACCAGCGGGACCGAACCGAGATCGATGGGAGAGTCGGTTCGGACGCCGTCAAGCACGTCCTTGGCGTGACCTTCTCCAAGAGTGATCGGCCACGCGCGAATCCGACCGAGCTCTCCAAGCTGCAAACCGTCACTCGGGATCAGCCACAGCCGCCAACGCTTGGTATCGTCCTGCAGCGCTTCGCAGCGAAGCGACAGTACTCCGCGTGCCAGAGTTCTTCGTGCATCGAGAAGGCGCTGCTCGGCAGCGACCTCTTGGGCTGCAGTCGCTTCGACCTCGTCCGGCTCGAATGCCCTCAACATCCTACCGAAGCCCTGGTCGCCCAGGATGTCGTCGATGGAGCCGAGCTTGGACTTCTGACCATGGAGGCTCGCGAAAACCTCCACGTTCCGAGTCGACTGTCCCCGTTTGTTGAGAAGGGCGGTACGGGTGGCGTTGCCCGACCCCAGAGTGAGCGTCGTGCGTCGGCCGTCTTCCTGAACGAAGATTTTGGCGTGAAGGCCCTGCTGCTCATTCGGCAGAGGCTCCTCGCCATCGTCGCCTTCTGCCATTTCGTCGAGCACCAGGACCTGCTCGAACTTGCCCAACGTCGCCTTAGAGATGCAGGCAAGCTGGTCGGGCCTGCTGATCAGTTTCTTAGCCGCGCGCGGTGCCAAGGCAGCCAGATGCTCCAGGGCCTCTTCGTCAATGAACGGGGACATCACGGCGATGCTCCTGCTCTTGGCTGGCTTCCAGCCCCCGGCTCCAATGCCATTGACGTGTAAATCTAAGGCGTCGCAGCCCGGAGGCATGTCCCATTCGACGTATCTGAGTTCGTCGGCCATCGCCAAGGTCATGCGTCGCCGCGCGTCGTCCATCGATCCAACGGCCATGCTTGGCAATTGTTTAAGCAGATCGTGCAGTGGCCTGTTGCCAGCGGAGGGCCTCGATAGGACCGTCCCATCGAGCGACAGCGCAGCGTCCCAGGATCTATCGCGCGTCAGGTTGCGCGACAGGATCAGCAAGCGCATTTTAATTGGATCGTCGTGGTCGAGCGGCTTGAAGCGCATTGCCCACAACTTGGGATGGAAGCTGCCATCGCCCGGCGACTTCACTTCAACGATGGTCTTCTCAAGGAGTGAGGTCAGGCGTGATCCCTCGCCCCTGTCGGCATGGATCTGCCCGGCATCGGCGTAGACGACAAGTCTTTTAGCAGTGCGTTCAACGGCTTCGAGCAGTGCGACGTGGTCACTCAGGACATCGTCTCGGTTCTTAGACACCAAGAAGGCAATGCTGACCGAGATTGCCAAGGCCGTCTCGAAATCCATCGAGAAGGTTGTGGCCACCCCGCAATCGAACTCGTAGCCCGGGGGAGCCTTCAGGCTATCGCCGTAGAGAAGCCGCGTTTCCGGATCCAACATCGACCTAGCCACGGGCAAGGTCCTGCAGATGACGGCTCGCTTGCGACCAGCGGAACTGGAGGCGGTAGGCGCCGGACGCCCCCTTCCAGCGGCTCAGTGCTGCCTGATTGGTAAAGCGCGACAGTCCCTTCTTGAGGCGACGCTCTCGCTCCTTCACCAATGCCAGCCCCTTGGCCTTGTTTCGCTTGAGGCCGCCACTGATCTTGAGCAGGTCGGTCCAATCGGTTACGAACCGTCGCGCCGGTTCGAGCACCCGATGCGCGGGGTGGCGGATCTCGTCCCAGAAGTCTTCCAGCGACCAGTGCTTCAACCGGGCAAGATCAAGGTCCTGCTGCCACTTCGCGATGCCCGACTTGTAGTCCTCGACCCAGTCCTCCTTGCCCCGGAGCTGGCTGAGCTGCAGATTGTAGTGAAGGGCAGCACCGTACATGGCCTCCGAGAAGATCGACGCGTGCTCGACGAGCCGGCGCATGCGGGCCGGGAATTCGGAGACGTGCGGATGTGCCCAGATGTAGCCGGCCCGAGCATTGCCGCCCTTCCGAGCGAGGAAGGTCAGCAAGCTATCGGGATTGCTGGCGTTGAGGCGGTCCACGATGAATTCGGCTTCCTCATCGCTCAGTGCAAAGCTCGTGTTTTCGAAGAGGCCTTTTGGCGCCGCGGGAAGCTGCGGATGCCACAGCGCTAGCCTGGAACGGTTCGCATCATAGTCGTCTTCGGCGTGGTCCCTGCTGGACTCTTTCGGCCAGGACGGCAGCGAAGCGGCATAGGAGTCGATGGATCCGGGGAACAACCGGATGCCCCAATTCTCCAATCCAGCCCAATAGACGCTGGCCGGCAGCCTCTTCAATTCGCGGCCGGCATTCACGCCGATGACGCCATTGCTCTCCATGCCTGCGACCAGGGCATTACGAAGCTTGAGCTGGTCGGACCGCATCTGATCCAGCACCTCGATGGAGCTGCGATGCCGAGGAAGCCGGGAGAAGATCCAAGGCACGAACAGCATGTAACGGAGGCGAGTTTGAACGGTGCTGGTGCCGGGGAAGAGGTGATCGGCAATTGAATCCCGGATCGCGCCCAGCCCCAGCTCGTCCCTTGCCTCATGCTCGGTGAAGAGCTGCATCAGGGCGTTCGCCCGGTCGCGCTCCTTTTCGTCGAAATCAATCCACCCGATTGAAGACAAGAGTATCCCCACATGTGCGGTGCACACGAAAAACTAAATGTATGAAGCGCTTGGTGCGCCCCTTCACCAGCCATTGCAACGTGCACGAATAAATAGATTCGAGCAATTAGGGGGTAGAGGTTATTAGTCAGGTTTTTGCTGTTTTGACGCGCAGTGGAAGAATGCGTCGAATTATGACTGGTAATCGATAGAAGGGCCTCGCATGTATGAGCTGCGTGGATCGCCGCGAGCTCCAAGCAGCCGGGATGATGGCGCAGGATTAGCTCTAATGAAAGAGGGGGGCGTAGCAAGAGTTAGGGGGCAGCGTCGATGCTTCTCAACCGGCCCCTTCGCTTCACGGAAGCGGGCACCTTAACGCCAAGCGCTTTCCGAAAGCGGACAGTCCGGATACGGTCCCGTTGCCGCCAAGAACAAGTCTAGGCAGCACAAATCTGGTCTAGACGAATTTTGCCTGGTACCGCTCCTGCGGCGCCAGCCAGCTTTCGATGAAATCCAGCGGATCGACGCTTTCCATCATTGCTCTCGCGAGAGCCAGACGCTCCTCCAGGCGCTTGCGGCGATCTTCATCATCCGTAGTGTTCAACCGCTTTTCGGCGTCCACGAAAAAGCGCTCTATTGTCATCGCCTTGCCCCACCGTTCAATAATTTCCGCAAGCTGCTGCTGGCTATCGGCTAGGGCCTGAGCCACCTTGCGGGCGTCCTCCTGCTTTAGATAGCGCTCCCACTCCTCCTCTCTTTCTTTCTTCCTCTTCGCGGCCGCCACATCCTCGGCGTCCATAAGGCGTTGAACAGTGCCCTTGGCCGCCTTCAATGTTTCCACGATTTTTGGGATCAGAGCGCCCATCGCTTCCTGCTCGGTTTCTTGCCAACTGACAGACCAGTCGACGCCCTTTTTCGGCGAATAGGCAACAACCCGAAAGCGCCCGCAGGGCATGTCCTGCTCGTTTGTCCAGGAATGCGTTAGCTGCCAAGGCTTGGCGGACCGGATGAGCCTGCTGTCCTCCCGATGGTATTCACCATTGAAGTATCGCACCGTCACTCTTTCGGTCATTTCGGTGATGGCGAGCCCGATCGGCACCGTGTCGACATAGAGGACGGTAGGTCGATCCGGAGCCCAGATGCTCCCTGAGTGATATTGCCCGTATTTGCGATCCTTGCTCTCCACCTCCTGTTCTTTGATGCGGATGCGATCAAGGTCGTCGGCAGGCGGCGCGACTTGAACGCGGTATCCCTGTTCGTCCAACGCGAGATAGAGATCGTTGGCGATCGAGAGTGCGCGAAGCAACTGGGTCTCTGAGGAAACCAGATCCGGCAGGATTCTCTTGTAGGGCCTAAGGAACTCGCCCTGTTTTACGTCGCGTGTTTTTCGCATGTGCTCTTCAACGCCGAAGAGCAGCCGATGGCGCGCCGGGCGATGGGGTTTCGCGGCAGGTTTGGCCTTGCGAACAGAGCCTTCTTTCGCGGTTCTCTTTCGGCGTGGCTTTGGAGTCGGCGACGTTAGCTCAATCAGTTCGTCCGATGCCTCCGGCAGTGGCGGCAAGTCTACCGGGAGCCCGAGCAATTTACGCGTCCAATATCCCGACCCAGGATAGGGAACCTGATACCGCTTACATATCGATGCCAGCACCATGCCGGAAATTCCGAGCTCTGGAGCGATTTTGCTGAGAGGCCTCTCGCAGACTCGATTGTAAAGCTCAAGGCGTGTCAGTTGCACGGCGAAATAGGTCTCAATTCGATCGTGGCCGATATCGCACCGCCAGCAGCGGCTGGTGATGCACATCGCTCGTCATCCGCCTATCAGCGGTTTGGATAACTTTTAAGACAGCGTGGCGCCGGCTTAATCCATTCATAGTAGCCGGGCCAACGTTCGCAACTTGGGCGATCGAGGTCGCAGACTGCCGGTCAAAGATGCCATGTCGACAAGGGTGCAGGCTGCCCTCATGACAACGCGGCAGCCATCCAGGGCCCAACCTCGCGGCGGTGCGGAACCACTTCCAAATATCCGTGGACAATCGCAATCGCCGATTGAGAAGCACATTGTAAATTATTGAGCTAAAACAATTGTTTCGAATCGGAGCGCACATTGCAGAAAAACCTCACAATGTGCCGAGGGCGCAAAAAGTCCTAGCAAAAACAACCAACCGACCGCAGCACAATGTGCGCCCTTTTATCTTGCCGTCTTAATCGGTCGTATTTTGCGATACTTATTTGCCATCGTCGTTCCTCCTCTAATATACGATAATACACCATTCTATGCTCTACACCACGATCCCGTACTCTTGCGTCGAGTTCCGATGCGCCGTGCAGTCTTCCGCGCTCTGCGACGGCGTAGCAGCGCTGCTTATTTGCAGCACGGGAACCGTCGTGGCGCACTTTTCCATCGGAGTGACGGAGCATCGTCACAGCCAATCCGGCGCGGTCCGGCCGTCTCGCGATCGGCGCGGCCGCAGACAAGATAACGTGCGTTCCGTCGTTCCTGGTCTGCATCAGTCCTCATCCGCCGGAGCGGATTCCTTGTGTCAGATGGCGCCAGTCAGCGTGCCAGCGCCATGCGTTTCACTTCCATTGCGCTGCTCATCGATGCGCTCCCAGCAGCCGGCGATCCTTGTCATGGGCACGCCGGCCGGAATCCGCCTGGCTTGCCGCCGGATCGCCGACATAGAACGTTCCGTCGGTCCAGATCGCGTGCATGATCACCGCCAGCTTGCGCGCAACGGCGACACAGGCCTTGCGGTGGCAGGAGCGTTTGGCGATCGCCTGGCCCCAGTTCTTGACCTTGTCGGAGCCTTTGAAGCGCGTCATCAGCCCCGAAGCCGCCTCGTAAAGCGAGCGTCGCACGTCCGCATCGCCGGCCTTCGAGATGCGACCCTGGACGTCGATCGAGGTGCCCGACTGCCAGCGCCGCGAGGTCAGGCCGAAGTAGGCCGCGACATCACGCGAGCGGCGGAAGCGCGACGGATCGTCGATCGCCGTCATGAACGAGAGCGCAGTCACCGGCCCGACGCCGGGGATGGCCATGAAGCGTCGGCACAGCTCGCTACGTGCCACCATTTTGACGACGAGATCGTGCAGCCTGCAATACTGTCTCCATAGCGCTGCGCGCGCCGACAGCATGGCGTCCATCAGTTCGGAGGAAAGTGGATCCTCCGCCACCACGGTGCGCACCGCCTTGTCGAATGCCCCTCGCCCGACCTTGCCCAGGCGGATGCCAAATGCCTTCAGCGAATGGCGTATGGCGTTCTTGAGGTCGAGGAACTTGGCTTTCAGGTTGCGCCGGTGCGTCAGATGATGTGGGCAATGCAGAGCGCGTCGTCCTTGTCGGCTTTGTTGCGCTGCGCCGACATCGGGCACGCACTATGCTGCGTCTCCAGGCAGGTGGCCGG
Organism: Mesorhizobium loti; assembly: GCA_002356515.1. Taxonomy (NCBI): domain Bacteria; kingdom Pseudomonadati; phylum Pseudomonadota; class Alphaproteobacteria; order Hyphomicrobiales; family Phyllobacteriaceae; genus Mesorhizobium; species Mesorhizobium loti. The sequence goes on from AP017605.1 coordinate 3,263,720, forward strand.
CAGGCCGAGTACCTTGATTTCCGGATGCAGGCAGGGCGACAGCGAGCCCGCCTCGTCGCTGAAATACTGTCGCTGGCGCGATCTCTCGATCACGACATTCGGGCTGTGGATGCGCCATCTCGTGAGCAGCGAAGACCTGCGCAGACGTTCAGAAAACCTGCGGAATTTGCGCAGGAAGAAGGCCCCACGTGTGCATAAGAAGGCACCGACGAAGCGGCCCAAAAGGCCTCCGTGCTATCGCTCAAGCAGACGCGCGGGCAGCGGCCCGATCGCTCTGCGGGCGTTCTGGAGTGTGAGCGAGATGCTGGACCAGGTACCATCGCAGCTGCGCCCAAGCGCCCGAAATATGCTTGCCGGACCTGTGAGACCGTGGTGCAGTCGCGGGCTCCGGAGCGGCTGGAAGAGTAATTCGCCCAACCCGTGAGCTTCAGACATCATCTTTCTCGCCTGGTCGTCCAGGTGCGAGACAGAAGGATCGCTGACTACATCTCGCGATTTGGAGGGCCAGACTCTATTTCTGGCGGAAAGAGGAATGAACCGAGGCAAGAAGGGGGCTCAGAATATAGTCGAGAGCGGTGCGCTCCTCGGTGACGATCATCACTGAGGCAGGCATCCCCGGATAGAGCGCGATCTGCGGGGCTGCGGCCAGCTCGGCCGGGTCGACCACGACATCGGCGACGTAGTAGGGGAATCCGGTTTTGCTGTCGGTTACGCGATCCGCCGAAATACGGGTGACGCGTCCATGGATGATCGGAATGGAACGCTGCTTGTAAGATGTAAAGCGCACTTCCGCCATCATGTCGGATCGCAGGCTTGATATATCCTCGACGCGCACCTGCGCCTGGACGACCAGCGAGTTCCGCGTCGGCACGATATCGAGGATCGTCTGCCCGGGGGCGACGATCGCACCTGTCGAGAAGACGCTGAGGTTCATCACCTGGCCGTCATAGGGCGAGCGGACCACGGCGCGATCCACGGCGGCCTGACTCGCGAACATCGTAGGCACGAGGTCTGCCAGCTTGGACTGCGTATCGATCAGCATTGCCGAGAGCTTGGCGCGGCGGTCGTTTGTCAGTTGCGTGATCTGGCTTTCGAGCTCGGCCTTGCTCTGACGGTTGCCCGCGATCTCGCCCAGAGTCTCGTCTATCAGGCCTTGCAGGTCGGACGCGGAGCGGTCGAGCTCAAGGATGCGCGTGCGCGTCGTCAACCCGGCCTTCAGCAGCTTGTCGAGTCCGACCTTCTCGTCGATGGTGGACTTCAGCTGCGCGCGAAAGGATTCGACGCGCGCCTGCTTGCCGTCGATTTGCTCATCGAGTTCGGCGATTCGCTTCTGCAGAATCTGCCTGGCGCCTGCCATCGAGGCCCGCTGGCTTTCAAGGTCGGCGATCTGGCTGGCCATCGCGTCCTGCAGATAAGTCTGGTGTGCGGCGTTCATGTCTTTCGGGAAAGCAACCGCCTCCTTGCCGTCGAGCTCTGCGCGGATGCGGGCATCCGTCGCGCGGAACAAAGCATATTGCTGGGAATAGAGGTTTAATTCGGATCGGATCTTGCTGTCGTCTAGCACAAGCAATATGTCGCCCGTCTTGACGATGTCGCCGTCCTTGACGTGTATCTCCTTCACCGTGCCGCCATCGAAGTGCTGGACGCTCTTGCGGTTCCCTTCCACCTTGACGACTGCGTCCGCGAGCACCGCGCCGTTCAGCGGCGCCACGGCGGCCCAGCCGCCGAAAATGCCGAAGAAGGCGACGATGATCAGAAGGCCGCCAAGGGCTGGCACCCTGATCGAATCCGAGGCGGCGGCGCCGGTTTCACCTGGCAGGCTGCGATAGACAAAGGCGCCGTCGCTCATCGATCTCTCCTGGCCCTGCTCATTGCGTTGTCACCCCGATCGGAGTCGCACGCTGGTTGAGCAGCGCCACGATCTCGTTTCGCATGCCGAAGGCTTCGACGGCGCCGTCACGCAGCAAAAGGATCTTGTCGACATTGGCGATCGTTGAGGGGCGGTGCGACACGATGATCACTGTGCTGCCGCGGCGCTTGAGTTCGATCGCGCACTCGCTCAGTGCGCGATCTCCGTCGGCGTCGAGATTGGAACTAGGCTCGTCGAGAATGATCAGCTTCGGCAGCCCGAACACTGCCCGGGCAAGCGCGATCCGCTGCCGGTAACCGCCAGAGAGCACAGCGCCGCCTTCGCCGATCTGGGTCTCATAGCCTTGCGGCAGGCGGATGATCATGTCATGCACGCCGGCCAAGCGGGCGGCCTCGATCACCTCCTGGTCGACATTGGTCTTGAAGCGCCCGATGTTTGAGGCGACGGTGTCGGAGAAGAGCTCGATGTCCTGCGGCAGGTAACCGATATGGTCGCCGAGCGCGTCGCGACCCCACTGCGTCATGTCGGCGCCGTCCAGTCTAACCGTTCCACGGCTGGGCTGCATGACGCCAGCCAAGTGTCGAGCGAGGGTGGATTTGCCGGCGCCCGAGGGCCCGATAATGCCGAGCGCCTCGCCGGCCTCGAGCCGGAACGAGATGTCCCGCAGAAGGATCTTCTGCAGGCCGGGCAGCGCGTAGCTCACCTGCTCAACCGAGATCTTGCCTGTTGGCTTCGGCAGATTGAACGAACGGTCGTCGCGCGCATCGCCTTCGACCAGCTTGCGAACCCTCGCCAGCGCGCCGCGCGCCAGGACAAGGCTGCGCCACACGCCTACGATCTGCTCGACGGGCTGGAGGCCCCGGCCCAGAAGAAGGCTTGCCGCGAAAATGGAGCCGGCGCTCGTTTGCCGTTCGATGACCAGATATGCGCCAAGGCCGAGGATGAGCGACTGCATGGTCAGCCGAAGAAATCTGATCAGCCCGGACATCAAAGCGGCGCGGTCGCTGGCGTCCGCCTGGCGCAGAAGCGCCAGATTTCGATCGCGTTCCCAGCGGCGGATCAGGCCGTCGATCATCCCCATGGCGCGGACGACTTCCGCGTTCCTGAGGCTCATCTCGGTGAAGGCATAGTTGGCCGTTGCCACGTCGTTGGCCTGCTTCAGCGGCCCGCGCACCAGAAATTCATTGCTCACCGCCATTGCAATTAGCAGCAGCGATGAGCCGAGCGCAAAGAACCCCAGCCAAGGGTGCAGCAGGAAGATGATGGCGATGTAGATGGGCGACCAGGGCAGATCGAGCACCGCATGTATGCCGCTGCCGGTAATGACCTGCCGGAAAGTGTCGAAGTCGCGGATCGGCTGACTCAGCGAGGAACCCGGCGAGGAGGCCTCGAGCGAGGCTGCGACGACCTTGGCGGAAAGCAGTCGGTCGAGGCGCGCGCTGGCGCGGGTCAGGATCCTGGCGCGCACCAGATCGAGGCCGGCAAGGGCAAGGAAGGCCGCCAGCAGCACAATCGTAAGCATTATCAGCGTCGTTTCGCTGCCGCTGGTGACTACCCGGTCATAGATCTGCAGCATATAGAGCGGCGAGGCCAGGTAGAGCAGGTTGATCGCCAAGCTGAACCCTGCCGCGACCAGGAAATAGTGGCGGCACGCCAGCAGCGCGTCCTTGACGATCTTGCTTTTGCTGTTGAGACTCAATGACCCAGCGGAGAACCGCCCCCTGTCCAATCGCACGCCCAGAACCGATGTTACTCCAGATCGTTCAAACGGCCACGCAGTCGGTTCTTTTTCCTGCCGTAAACCTTAATTCGTAAGCTGAATCGGCGACCAGCCGACCTGGGGTGAGCCGCGTGTGTATGCGGCTCACCTTCAGGTTCACGCTACGAGACGCTAGCTGTTAGACCATACTCAACCACCGTCCTGCCGGCCCCGTCGTCTACAAGCGTAAAGTTATGCGCATCGAAGATACCAAGGAGGTGGAGCGTGGCATTGTGAGCGCCGTCAGTCACGGTCAATGTCCCTCCACTACCGTTCGTGTCGGCCTGATAGGCCGCGGACGTTCCAGCGCCGAACAGGATGTCGCCGAGGTCGATCTTATCGTCGTTGGTCATGCCGCCAATCCTGCCACTGAAGTCGAAGGAATCATCGAGCTGCAACGTGCCAGCCGCATTCTGCGCGAACACCACATCCGTCGATGAGGCTGCGCCGAATTCCAGCTTCGACAGGTTGCCAATCGTGGCTTCGCCTGTGCCAGTGACCTGGCCGTCGATCGTGATGTTGCCGCCATTGGCCCAAAGCAGCCCGGAATTGGCGAGCGTGCCGGTGATCATTAGGCCGCCGGAACCCGTCGCCTCCAGCGTTCCCGAGTTGACGGTGGTATTTGAGCCTGTGTCAATGACCAGCGCGTGCGTGCCGGTGGCGATGATCGTCCCCTGGTTGTTCAGGGACAATAGGCCGCCGCCCAGTTGGCCGGCGCCGGAGATGGTATTGTCGACATTGGTCAGAATGACGTCGGCGCCCGTGCCGGAGATGACGTTCCAATCGCTGTCGGACAGCACGACCTGCCCGCCGCCCTGCAGGGTAATGCCGTGCTGGATAAGCTGCAGCAGCGTGTCGCTGCCTGAAGAGTCGAGCGAGATGATGCCGCTGTTGTTGATCGTGCCGCTCAGCGGCAGCATGGCGCCGTCGCCAATCGTCATGGTGACAGGGTTATTGACCATCGGCGTCTGGTCGAAGACGAAATTGCCGTCCGTGAGCGCGCTCGAGTGGACGCCGTCGAGCGTGATCGACTGCCCGTCGGCAAGCGTGATCACCGCGTTGCCGCTGCCGTCGTCGGCCATGTGGGCCTGGACGTCGGCAAAGCTCTGGAAGCCGGAATAACCGATCAGGTCGATCTTGTCCGCGGCCGTGTCGAAGCTGTGCACGGTGTCGTTGCCGATAGGCTGCGAGAAGACGAAGAGGTCGTTGCCTTGCGAGCCGGTCAGCACGTCGTCACCGGACCAGGCGAAGATCGGCATTCCTGGCGCATAGGCCTCGACGGTATCCGCCACGATCGCCGCGCCTGTTGTACCGCCCGCGTTGGTCCACGTCTCGGTCACATTGAGCACCATAGCTCCGACATAGTTCGCGGGTGATGTGATTGACAGCGATGCAACGTCGTTCGTCACCACCGTCCAGGAGCCATCGCCGTTGTTTGTGCCCTCGTTCAAGTTCCAATTGGACGGAATCCCGCCGACAACAAGTGAGGTGGCTCCGACGTGATCGATCGAAAGATCGACTAGTCCCAAGTTGATAGATTCACCAGCGACGCCGGCCGGGGCTGTAGTGTTAAGAGTTGTCTGATTGCCGGCAGCATCTGTCGCAACGATCGTTAGAGCGTCATTGGTGTGAAGGTTTGCGTTTATGTATGTCCAGGTCCCCGCACTGAGTGTCGCGTTACCGCTGTTGAGATGCCCTGACGTCGTGTCTGAGACGTTCACGGTCACAACACCTGAATCGCTGTCAGAGTAAGTGCCGGTCAATTTACTTTGCCCATTGTTATAGCCAGTTTTTGCGACCGTCGGCGCCGTGGTGTCGACCTTGAAGTTGGCATTGTCCGTGACAGCCGCAGCCGTCAAGGTTGCTGCGTTGCCGGCGGCATCCGTGATCGTCCCGCCGTTCAGGCTTAGCGCATTGGCGTTGATGCTGATGCCGTTGGTATCGGTCTGGGCTGACTGGATCGTATAGGTGAATACCAGCGAGCTGCTGCCGCTGCCCGACGAGTAGTTTGCCTGCACTATGGTGCCACCGACATTGAGCGCGAGCTGGGGCGTACCGGTGACCGTCACGCTCTCGCTGACCGCCACCGTCACGCTCACCACGTCGCCGGCGTTCAGATAGCTGTTCTGGATCCCCGTCGCGCTGGTGATCGCTTCGCTGCTGACAGTCGGAGCCAAGGTGTCGACCTGCAAGACACCGGCCGGGTTTGTCACCACTCCTGCAAGATTGGCAGCATTGCCAGCTGTATCGTTGATTGAAGCACCGTTCAGGTTAATCCCCGTGATGCTCAGATCAGACGTGTTCTGACCTGTGGCCACGGTGTACTTGAAGGTCAATGTGTTGGTACCAGAGCCACTTGCGTAAGTCGCAGTTCCTCCGTCGTTGAGCGTCAGTACTGGAGTTCCTCCGGAAACCGTAACTGCCTCGCTCATGTTGAGATTTAGAGTCACCACGGTGAACTGAATGTCACCCCCATGATCAAGCGAAGTACCAGCACCGATGTTTCCGACTACTGAGCTCGTTGCAGTAGTCAGATTTATTTTTTCGTAGCTCGATGGATTTGTGTACGAGGTCGCAATCAAGTTACCAGCGTTATCGGCGGCGATGCCCATCAGGTTGCTCAGCGCAGTCGTGAAGGCAAGAGTGGAAATTCCGGTGGAAAGGTCTATCGAATAGACTTTGTTGTCACTCGGCCCCACTGCATAGAGATGCCCCGACTGATCGAAAGTTATGTCCATGACGGAGTTAGCAGGGCCCGTAATCGTGCTTACGAACGTGAATGCACCGGTCGTCGTATTGACCGTATAGATTGCGTTTGTACCAACGTTTACGGCGTACAGCGTCCCGTCCTTCGCAAAATCTAACGCATATCCAAAGGATCCTCCGGGGCCGCCAATTGCTGTTAATGATCCATTGGCGAGATTCACTTTGGCTAGCGTCGCATTTGAACCAAGCAGGGTGTAAACGGATCCGTCGGGGGCGAATGCAAGTCCGAACGTTCCTGAAGTCGAAAAACTACCGACGACTGTGGTCGCTCCGCTATTGATGTCGAATTTGATGAGCTGGGCTCCGTTGTTGCCGGTCGACCAGTATGTTGTAGAAGCATTCAAATTACCGTTGCCCCCGCCGTCAATTCCCAGGCCGGAGGCTGTCACCGAGGAAATGCTCGGGGCTATAGTATCCGTGGTCGCCGTCACGGCGGCCGTAGTAGCGCTGTTGCCCGCGTTATCGGTAGACTTGGAAGTGAAGCTGTGGCTGCCATCGGCCAGCGCTGCGCTGGTGAAGCTCCAGTTGCCATTGCTCACCGTCGCAGCGCCCAGATCGGTCGCGCCATCGAAGATGTGAACTGACGCAATCCCATTGGCATCGCTCACCGTACCGGAAAGCGCCAGAGTGTTGTCCTTAGTCAGGCCGCCGCTGGTGATGGTCGAGCTCGATCCCGTGTCGGTCCCAATTGTCGAACTCATTGTCGCGGCCGGGTTAGTGTTGTCGACCTTGACCTCGATGGCGCTCGTGGTCGAGGCGTTGCCGGCGCTGTCCGTCACCACGGCGTGGAACAGATAGTCGCCATCCGCCAGGCCGCTCTGGTTCGCCGCGGTCGACGTCCAGGTCGAACCGCCATTGGTCGACTTCTCGTACACGACGCTGGCGATGCCATTGGTGTCGCTCTGGCCCGACAGCGTCAGGTCAAAGGTGTTGTCGGTCGTCACCGGCGGGGTGTTGGCCGTGCCGCTATCCGTCAGGTTGCTGAACGACAGCGTGCCCGCCGTCGGCGCGGTGTTGTCGACCTTGACCTCGATGGCGCTCGTGGTCGAGGCGTTGCCGGCGCTGTCCGTCACCACGGCGTGGAACAGATAGTCGCCATCCGCCAGGCCGCTCTGGTTCGCCGCGGTCGACGTCCAGGTCGAACCGCCATTGGTCGACTTCTCGTACACGACGCTGGCGATGCCATTGGTGTCGCTCTGGCCCGACAGCGTCAGGTCAAAGGTGTTGTCGGTCGTCACCGGCGGGGTGTTGGCCGTGCCGCTATCCGTCAGGTTGCTGAACGACAGAGTCCCGGCGACCGGCGCGGTGTTGTCGACGACGACCGAGATGGCAGCCGTGTTCGAGCTGTTGCCGGCATTGTCGGTGACGACGGCGCGGAACTGGTAGCTGCCGTCGGCGAGACCGCTCAGGCTGCTGCTCGGCAGATCGCTCCAGGTGCCGCCATTGAGGCTCTGCTGGTAGACGACGGTGTCGATGCCGTTGGCGTCGGTGTCGTTGGCCAGGCTGAGGTCGAAGGTGCCGTCCTGGGTGATCGGCGTCGCATCGGCGTGGCCGGTGTCGGTCAGGTTGTTGAAGGACAGAGTCCCGGCGACCGGCGCGGTGTTGTCGACGACGACCGAGATGGCAGCCGTGTTCGAGCTGTTGCCGGCATTGTCGGTGACGACGGCGCGGAACTGGTAGCTGCCGTCGGCGAGACCGCTCAGGCTGCTGCTCGGCAGATCGCTCCAGGTGCCGCCATTGAGGCTCTGCTGGTAGACGACGGTGTCGATGCCGTTGGCGTCGGTGTCGTTGGCCAGGCTGAGGTCGAAGGTGCCGTCCTGGGTGATCGGCGTCGCATCGGCGTGGCCGGTGTCGGTCAGGTTGTTGAAGGACAGAGTCCCGGCGACCGGCGCGGTGTTGTCGACGACGACCGAGAGATGGCAGCCGTGTTCGCGCTGTTGCCGGTATTTTCGGTGACGACGGCGCGGAACTGGTAGCTGCCGTTGGCGAGACCGCTCAGGCTGCTGCTCGGCAGATCGCTCCAGGTGCCGCCATTGAGGCTCTGCTGGTAGACGACGGTGTCGATGCCGTTGGCGTCGGTGTCGTTGGCCAGGCTGAGGTCGAAGGTGCCGTCCTGGGTGATCGGCGTCGCATCGGCGTGGCCGGTGTCGGTCAGGTTGTTGAAGGACAGAGTCCCGGCGACCGGCGCGGTGTTGTCGACGACGACCGAGATGGCAGCCGTGTTCGAGCTGTTGCCGGCATTGTCGGTGACGACGGCGCGGAACTGGTAGCTGCCGTCGGCGAGACCGCTCAGGCTGCTGCTCGGCAGATCGCTCCAGGTGCCGCCATTGAGGCTCTGCTGGTAGACGACGGTGTCGATGCCGTTGGCGTCGGTGTCGTTGGCCAGGCTGAGGTCGAAGGTGCCGTCCTGGGTGATCGGCGTCGCATCGGCGTGGCCGGTGTCGGTCAGGTTGTTGAAGGACAGAGTCCCGGCGACCGGCGCGGTGTTGTCGACGACGACCGAGATGGCAGCCGTGTTCGAGCTGTTGCCGGCATTGTCGGTGACGACGGCGCGGAACTGGTAGCTGCCGTCGGCGAGACCGCTCAGGCTGCTGCTCGGCAGATCGCTCCAGGTGCCGCCATTGAGGCTCTGCTGGTAGACGACGGTGTCGATGCCGTTGGCGTCGGTGTCGTTGGCCAGGCTGAGGTCGAAGGTGCCGTCCTGGGTGATCGGCGTCGCATCGGCGTGGCCGGTGTCGGTCAGGTTGTTGAAGGACAGAGTCCCGGCGACCGGCGCGGTGTTGTCGACGACGACCGAGATGGCAGCCGTGTTCGAGCTGTTGCCGGCATTGTCGAACGCATTGGCCGTGAAGCCGTGCGCTCCGTCCGACAGCGCGGCGGTCGTGAACGTCCAGGTATTGCTCCGTGATCGTGGCGCCACTAGGTGTCGTCCTGCGTGTCTTAGGGTAGACGACGGTGTCGATGCCGTTGGCGTCGGTGTCGTTGGCCAGGCTGAGGTCGAAGGTGCCGTCCTGGGTGATCGGCGTCGCATCGGCGTGGCCGGTGTCGGTCAGGTTGTTGAAGGACAGAGTCCCGGCGACCGGCGCGGTGTTGTCGACGACGACCGAGATGGCAGCCGTGTTCGAGCTGTTGCCGGCATTGTCGAACGCATTGGCCGTGAAGCCGTGCGCTCCGTCCGACAGCGCGGCGGTCGTGAACGTCCAGGTATTGCCCGTGATCGTGGCGGCACCCAGGTCCGTGCTGCCGTCAAACACGTGCACCGAGGCCACGCCATTGCTGTCGCTCACCGTACCGGAAAGCGCCAGCGTGTTGTCCTTGGTCAGGCCGCCGCTGCTGATCGTCGTGGTCAGCCCGGTATTGGTGCCGATCGTCGAACTGATCGTCTCGATCGGCGCCGTGGTGTCGACCGTCGCGCTGATTGCCGCCGTCGTCGTGCTGTTGCCGGCGTTGTCCACCGCCTTGGCCGTGAAGCTGTGCGCTCCGTCCGACAGCGCGGCGGTCGTGAGCGTCCAGGTGTTGCCCGTGATCGTGGCCGCACCCAGGTCCGTGCTGCCGTCAAACACGTGCACCGAGGCCACGCCATTGGCATCGCTCACCGTGCCCGACAGCGCCAGCGTGTTGTCCTTGGTCAGGCCGCCGCTGCTGATCGTCGTGGTCAGCCCGGTATTGGTCCCAATCGTCGAGCCGATCGTCTCGATCGGCGCCGTCTCATCGACGGTTACCGAATGGGAATCTGAAGCCGCTGTTGAGCTGCCAACCTTTATTGTGGCGGCAAGAGTATACGTGCCGTCCTGCAGTGAGGCGTGCACCAGATCGCCTGCCGGAATGACGGCGGACCATGTACCATTCGCGGCAACCGTGGCCGTATAGTTATGGCCATTTAGATTGACGATGAGCTGTGCGCTCGGCGTAAAGTGCGTGACCGTGCCGGTTACGGTCACCCCGGCAGCCGCATCGGCGGAGTTGAGCAGCCAGGGGTTTGACTGGCTCGGCTCGATCGGGTTGATTTTGACCGTGAATGCCGATGGGGGATCGACGCCGAGAAAATCGCTTGGTGTGAGCGTTGGAACCCCAGTGACGTTTACTTTCAGATCGGCGATGCCATCACCGTTGGTATCGGCATAGACGAATGCTCCGCCGCTACCGTCTGTGGTATACCAGACGGCAAAGGCACCAGTGGCCCCTAGGTTGGTCGTATTGGCCGACTGCTGGCCTTTCCAGAAGAACTCCCCCAGACCGGCACTGGAGGCGGTCTGTCCGCCCTGCGAGCCGACGATCGTATTGTCGTTGAGAAGCTTCCTGAAATCGAGCTTGTCGACGCCTTCATTGAAACTGTTGATCACATCCCACTGCGACCCGGTACCATTATAGGAATCCGTTGCACTGGCGTAACTGAAGACGTTGGCGATCTGACCGTTAAGTGTCGCTTGAAAGACGTTCTTGCCAATACTGCTGTTGATGTCGAGAGCGGCGAGCAGAGAAGTGCTCGACAGGCCCGAACTAGCTAGCATTGGGTTGCTGGAAAAGGCGCTCAGAAAAGTGGATGCGCTGTTTGCGCTGAAAGTGACGGCAGAAGCGCTAGCAAGCGGATTTCCATAGTGGTCGCTCTGCACGAACGAAAAATTGTCGAGTGATGTCGCCCACAGGGTGTAGTATTGGCCGGTGCCAGCAGCTTGAAACGTAAGCGTTAGATTGTCTGTCCAGAACGCATTGTCGATCGTCTGAAGCTGCGTCGCATTTGTGGTAGCGAACAGGGCGTTTGCGATATCTTGCAGTTCGATAATCTGGGTTCCACCGGTATTATCACTTGCGAGAGTGTCGAGTACATTAAGGTTGTCGACCGTCGTGCCATTGCTTGTTGTCGAGGCCATGACTTGCTTCCTTTTCAGCGGCGGCAGAACTCTGATGCCTGTCGACCGCAAATAGACTTCACACGATCGCCGACGACCGGCCGGATTGCCGTAGGGATCTGAGGCGCGGCCGGCCGCTTCAAGCCGAGCTCGATCGCGCCTACCTCGGGCCTCGATCTTTTCAACAGCGTCAGAGGATCAAAGACGACGGGTTCGATGAACAGCAGTTCAGCCAGGTGGCGCATGCCTTGCGAAGTCACATGCGCGGACGTGCGACCAGTCAAACGGACAAAGCCTGCGGCATTCCTGCTCTGGCCTGGCGGTGGCGACTCTATCCGACCTACGCGCACTTACCCCTGCCTATTCACCGATGACTCGGCGACGACTCAGCAAGAAAGTTCGGAAAGCGGAAGACAAATGCAAGCGCCTGAAACTATAAGACAAGTAGTTTCTGCGGCACACCAATCCGGTCGCGCCGTCGCCACATCCCGACAATTCGTCTTACGAACCCCAAACTCCCAGTTACTCGAACGACCGCCCCATCCGGTCGCGCGACCCTTTATATGCGCTATTACTAAAGTGCAAAATTAGGGATTTGTAAACTATCCGAATCGTAGCAATACATTTTTGGTTAAGGCCGTTGGCCGGAGGAGCCGTATTTTGTGACGAATCAATACTTTGCCCTACGCGCCTCAAGTGCATCGGCGATCGGGGCGAGTTGCATCCCTCGTTTGGTCTAGACCAAGGGACCCGCGAGTGTCTCAGCCCAATGGCGCAGAGCAGAGCGAGGAAATGCAGCGACGCCACCGAAACGGCCGGCACCAGGATGGAGGCAGGCGAGCAGCGGCATCGCCGAGGCCACGCTGAAGGTCGCCGTCGAAGTCAGCGCCGACTGGACGTGGTCATCTTGGAAATGCCGAGTTATTCATCGGCGTGCGCGGCCATCGCATTCCTGGCCATTAATTGGTCGCAAGCTGACGCCCCAAGCCCGCCTCGAGCCCGCGCTTGACGTAGATCTGCGCCAGCTCCGTGCGCTCACGGTCAAGTCGGGCCCCTCTCCAATATCAAAGATCATAATTGAGCGGAGTGTCGCCGATAACAAAAACACGCATCTTCGATAGTGGGTCTTGCGGTGTAGCGTCTTTCGACTCAACCCCCCGGTAGCGAGCGAACGCGACGCCGAAACTGCCGAAGGGCATTCAGGTCCAGAGCGAGTGCGATGATCAACCTTGCTCAATAGCTGTTCTGATGCCCCACCCCAGCCCAACCGGATGCCCCGGCCCAACCGCATGCCCCGCGGATCGCTTGGTTCCCCGAACTTCTTCCATCACGGCAGCGGTCGTCGTTTCTGCAAGTAAATCAAATGGTTGCTGGAGATCCAGCAGTCTTCGCCTCGGTTCCAATCGCAGTTCGGCAGGACCAGGTCGCGTGCCCTAAGTGTCGATTCAGCCTAACGCCCGCCCCCGCAAGCGTCCCGACCCTGGTCAATATTATAGTATCAGTATCCAAATTTGGCCGTCCCCTTTTTGCTGGATAGAGGCCGCACATCAACGCGCCGCCCTAACTCTCGACCTCTTCGTCGATCTCGCCGCGCTTGATCCCAATCGCCTTCGCATCTGCGATCAGCTTGTGCGTGAGTTCGTCGACCAAGATGACGTCTGCCTTCATCGTCTCAGGGACGTTGTTGGCCAGCCATCGGTCCAGGAAGTTGATTCCGCACGTGCTCATGCCGCGATCATCTCAGCCGGCTGCTTAGGTTCCGGATCACGCACGGGCGTCTCAGTTGGCGCCAGCTACCCGTCATAGGAGCTATTACTTGCATTTTAGCTAAATTAGTTGTGGTAGTGGTCGTGAAATTCCGAGCGGGGCGCATGATCACGGACCTATTTCTGACCGCTGTCGCGGCACTCTCGATACTCGTCCCGGTGTACTTCATTCTGAAGTGAGGCTTTAGGCCGACTGCAGCCGTCACTAGCTCGCGTTTCCCCTGCCCGCTGTCTACGCCGCCAACTCTTTCCGCGCGTCCTGGCGCCTGCGGCCAGGGGCCATGCCCGCTTGGCTTTTCACTGAAATCGTCAAGCGCGCCATTTCGGGGAGCCCGCTTGCGTGCGCGCCTCGTTTGCGCAATTGTTGCCCCGGGGAAATAAACAAGGGGGTACTACTATGCCGCATATAGAGCGCATCGAGAAACGCAAGCGCGGTTTCTTTGGTATGATCTTCTGGTGGATGTTCCTGGCCTTCAATGCGCTGATGGGGCTGTGGATATTCTACGCGATCAAGATTTCGAGCGAGCACTACCAATCGACGTCCGACGCTGCGGCACAGGCCGGCACGGCCATTGGAGGAACTCTCGCGGTTGGCATGCTGCTCTGGCTTTGGCTATTCGGCGATATCATTTTGGGCTTGCTGGTCGCCCTCTCACGCGGGAAGAAAGTCACGATCGAGCGGACGGTCGCGTGATGAACACGAAGATCGAAATACAGAGCCAGCAGAATTTCACTGGTGCCGGCAGCGCCGGCGTCCTCATGTTCCTGGGCGGGCCAATCCTCAGCGGCATTGCATATAGCGAGATGTTGGGAGCTACCTACGGTTCGATGACGGGGTACTGGATCACTATTTGGCTCGGGGCAATCGCCTTTCAGGTCGGCTGCGTCTTCATGCTGGTCGGGAGAAAGTATGATCATGAAGTGGTCGTGCACCCGACACAGGTAGCGGCAACAAAGAAGGGCGAGCCTGCCGAGTGGAATTGACGGAGAGGGGGACGTTATGGGGTGGCGTTTCGTAAATCGATTCGGCTCGCGCCGGGCGTGCGGCTCAACGTCGGTAAGAAGGGTGTAAGCGTTTCCGCCGGGCCGCGCGGCTTCAAAACAACGGTCGGGATGTCGGGGCGGACGACAACGGTCGGTATCCCCGGTACCGGGTTTTCTCACACGTCGCGCAAGGGCAGGAGCCGCAACGGCGAAGCGTCGCTGCCCCAGATCGCCGCGCTCGCCAGCGTCGACACAGTGTCTGAACCGGTTCAGACGTCGCCGGGGCGACGCTGGGTAGGATGGGCTATCGTGCTTTTCATAGCCGTTTGCTTGTTGGCGCAGTATTCGGGCTAAACGGCGCGAGACAACAAATCATGTCATCCCAGAAGGCGCTCGCAGTCCTGCTCTGGCGCTTCTGGCAGCACGACATGATCGGATCGCTCCTGATGGCCGTGCTAGGTGCGTTCCTGCTGCTGCGCTAGCGCTTCTTCGGCTCTGGCGCGATCTCCTCGACCCGTGCCTCAAACGTCGGCTTCCAGTCGCGATTGCGCGCCTGCTGGTGGCCTTCGTAGTCAGGAATGCATGTGAAGAAGACCGGGTGGGGATCGCGGCCGGCGGCCTTGCAATGCGAGCAGACGAACAGCCCGACAAGATCCTGATGCATTGAGCCATGGCCAGGCCCGAGGCGGTCTATGAGCGCTTGTATATCGAGTTTGGTCGATCTGCAGCACATTGGATGGCTGCAGTTGACGTGCACGCTTTCGCGCGCTGCAAGGGTGTCGGCGAGGGTCTTGAGAGAGGCATGGCGAAACTCCATTGAGAGGGGTCGCCGCAACAGGAGGATTATTATATTCCTCGCCTCGATCTCGGTGGCAAGGCCTATTCGGGCAGGGAGGCTAACGCCCCAGCGGCTGTCTCGACAGTGAGACGAGCTCGGCCTCATCCTTTATCCCGGCCATGTAGTTGGCAATGATCCGGGAGGCAAAGCGGCCCTGCGCATCGGGTGATCGCCAAGGTTCGCCGATTCTCTCACCAGGTCGGAATATTTGGCTGTCCAGTCGTGGCCGTTGCGCGCCAGAGGGCGACAATTGGATTCACGAGGTCAAATTCGATGGGTAGGCCCATGCTCGGATGAACGGCATCTCGATCCATTGTTCCTTTATGCCCTCGACAGCCCCCTCAAGTGTCCAGTTCTCGCGAGTAATGAATACAGGCGTAGTCGTATTATGGATGGGCTCTGCTGCGTTTTTCGAAAGCCATCGCCGCGTCGGCATAGGACCCAACGGCCAATATGCAAACAGCAACAGCCCGTTTCAGTCGAATGTCCATCGGACGTTCTTTATCGCCCAATCGGCGCGAAAGAATGGCCGAAAGGTGAGCGAGCGACAGCGACTAACGCGCGTTTCCGGCTGGCCGCTGTCCACGACGTAGCAAATATCTGTTAGTGGCTGCCCAAGCGCAACATGCTGCGCTGCACAATTGCTTGTTGCAGGTGCGAAGCGCTTAGTTTAGCTTGCCTTTGATTAGTTCGTCCTGATGGGCGTCTGAGGCAAGCTATGGCGAACCGGGAAATTTGGATTGATGCCGCCAAGGGCGTTGGCATTCTCCTTGTGGTGGCGGCCCACATCGCCGGCGCGGGGACCGGATCTTGGGATCCCATCTTCGCCGACTCCGTGTTTCTATTTCACATGCCCCTGTTCTTCGTCGTCTCCGGTTACGTCTACAAGCCTGCCTCAAGTGCCGAGCTATTTTGGAAGAAAGTCTCCAGTCTGGCCGTACCATACGTAGCGTTCCTGGTGGTTTTGACGCTTGCGGTCATATCCAGGAGAATTCTGCTCGGCGATATTCCCTCCCGCTGGCAGCTACGAGAAATGGTCGTCAACGACGTCTTGGGAGGCATGCGCCTCTGGCGTGATTTCGCCGTTTTTTGGTTCGTAACCTGCCTCTTCTTTACCCAGCTTATTTACAATCAGATCGCGAATTGGGCGAGAAGTCCTCGCAGCGCCCGGATGCTGGGATTCGTCGCGTTGTGCGTCGCTCTAGGCTACGCGATTGCATTCGAATGGCCAATGAATCGCTCGCCTTGGGCGGTCGCAGCAGTGCCGATCGCGCTCTGCTGCTATTGGTTTGGTCATCTGCTTAGGACGTATCAATTCCGCTCGCCAACTCGACTGATTTTCATTGCGATTGTAGGAAGGCTGGCCCTGGCCGCGGCAGGACGCGGGGCCGACATCCAGTTCAACATGAAATATTCAATTTTCGGCCCGCCCGTGCTGGGGCTTCTGATTGCTTTGTCTCTGTCCCTGGCCTTGCTAATGGCGGTGCAGCAAGCAGCCAAATTCAAAACGTTTGCAGCGCCCATGGCGAAGCTGGGTGAAGCCTCGCTGGTGATCATGTTCCTGCATCAATTTTTCCAATTTTCTCTTCGTGACCTTGGTGTTTCCAACGAGGCGGCGATCTTTATGGTGGCAGTCTCCGGTCCTTTCGCGATCCACCTGATTTTGAAACGATCCCCGCGGCTATCACCGTGGTTCTTAGGGACCGGAGCCGGCACACCGGGTCGCGCAATTGCATGGCTCAAAAATGGGGTTGGCTGGCGCGTCGCAAAGTATCGAGATGATACTATTCGCTTTGCCAAGCCATACGTCGCCCAATTTCTGATTGCTTTGCGATGGCCGGTTCGAGCAAAGGGCCGGCCGCATGGGCTGCCTGGCGATTTGATCGTCTCGCTAACTTCATATCCTAAACGTTTCGAGACCCTGCATCTGACGCTGCGCTGTCTCTTGTCGCAGACGGTCGTCCCGGACCGCGTCGTCTTGTGGCTTACTTCTGAGCATGCGGCGCAGCTGCCACCCTCAGTTACGGACCTAAAAGCCCATGGCCTTGAGATCCGTTTTTGTAAGGATATTCGTTCTTACAAGAAGATTATTCCTGCGTTGCTGGCGTTTCCTAAAGCCTACATCGTGACAGCAGATGACGATGTCTACTATGGTCAGCGGTGGCTCGAAGAGCTTGTCGAAAGGGCTGGAGAAAGCACCATCGTTTGTCATCGGGGCCACTCGGTTGCATTCGATGATGCGGGGCAAATCGCGCCTTATAGCAATTGGTCATATGACGTCTCCGACACGCCCAATATGCTCTTTCCCACCGGCGTGGGAGGGGTTCTCTATGGCCCAAAGTCACTATCACCAGAAGCGGTCGACGAAGACAAGTTCATCGAACTCTGTCCCCAAGGTGATGATATCTGGCTGTTCTGGATGGGCCGGCGGGTCGGCAGCAGATACATAAAGACGCAAAAGCGCTGGGTAGAATTCCCCTGGAAAGGATCGCAGGATTCCGCTCTGCATTTGACCAACGTCGGGACCGGCATGAATGACGAGCAGATCCGCAAGGTCACGAGCCACTTTGGCCTTCCTTCATCGACACGACTTTCTTCTTCCCAGCTGAAAAGCCTTCCTTGCACAACTGAAGAAATGGTCACAAGGATCCTGAAAGAAATCGATTCGAAAGGGGTGCTGACACCCGACGATTGCCGGCTTTTTTGGACCAAAGGCACCGCCGGAGGCGACTAGCGCAGCTGAGCTTCTGATTGGTAGGCGCCAATCTCGTTCCCTTGCAGACGCGCCGTCGACGGGTGGAAAGACACGTTTGCCGGCCCACCAGGTTGACCTGTTCCAGGCTCAAGCGCCCGGTGGCCAAAAGGAACGTTAACCCAGTCTCGCAGCTTTAGGATGCCCGCGCGGTCCTTTTCAGCTATTCAAAACCCGTATATTCCGCCGGTGACCGTTGGGGAGCCCGGCTTTGTACCCGGTCAGCGTTTAAACGGCGCCGGCACTCGTCCTCGCAAGGACCGTCCTTCGTTCGCATGTTCCTTATATTCGCAAGAGCGCATACCTTTGCCGTGCGGCGCCTAGAGCGGAGACCAAATGGGCGGCTATAAGGCCTGGCATGATGCTATTCACGACCATCAGGTCGAAGGTTTCGCTTCGGAGAACGGTTTGGCTGCGGACCTGGTCTGGGAGTTGATCCTAAAACACGGCAACAGCCGCAAGGCCGTGATCAAAGCTGCGCAGGGTTTAAAACGTGATGCCAGGCAACACCCCAGCCGAGCCGAGGCCGCCACTGACGATGAGCGTGGTCCGACGAAAGCATAGTCGGCTTGCCCCGAAAAAAGCCCCAAGTCGGCTAGGGCCGGCGGCCACCGCAAGCGAGCCAGCTGCCCCGCGGCTCGTTGTAGGTCTTCGCGGCCAGTTCATTCGGGGCGCTTGGCGAGCTTTGCGAGCGTCGAGCGTGAGCAGTTTGTCGCCTTCAGGATGGTGTTCCAGCTCTGACCCTTCCGAAGCATGGCTATGATGGCGTCGTTGCGTTCGGTGTCGGCGGGCCGGCCCCTCATTGCGCCCCTCGGCCTTCGCCGTTGCGCTTCCCTGAGCCTGCCTGCGACGCCGGTCGTCGTAGTCCTTGCGGGGGCCCCTCCCCCTCCTGCGAGCATTGGCACCCCCACTACCACTTGGCCGCCAGCAGTCGGAAGAAGCAAAAGCCAGTGAAAGGATCAGGTAGACGTGACCGGCTTCAAAAAGGCTTGGGCCTTTCGGGAAACGGAACTCGGCCCGTCACTGTTGCGTACCCGCACTCGAAATTCCGACGATGCCCCTAGGAGCGTTCGTCACAAAAAGCCATCCCCTCCGGAGCGGTCGTCAAGACCCATTGGGGAATCCGGTGATGGCTATATTCTCGCGGCCGTCGGATGCGTTTTCGGCCGCACTCCACGTCTTTGAAGAAGTCGATCGCTTCAACGGCGCGGTCAGCTGGTCCGTGGGCAGTAGCAGGGCCAAAAATCAGCTGGCTGCCACCAAGGCTTAGATGGATAGGAAGTTGTCGTTCGGTCATCTGCCAGAACGGGCACGTGGCGCCATGTATGGACCACGGGAGGGCAATCTCTCATCTCAACCAATCCGTTGCGTTCCACTCCAAACGAACGAACGCGCATCACGGGCGCGCAATGACCCAAGCTTGCATCAAATCGACGCAAACTACGTTGTCGGAACCGACGCAGATGATGGTGCGACCTCAACGGCTCAGGGCTTCCAGGGCCCTTTGTGCCGCGATGAGGTCGACGATTGGATACCTGGTGCTGAATGTGCGGACCACCGCTTGCAGACGCGTCCCAGCCTCATGGACACGACCTTGCCGTGCCAGAACTGGTGCCAGTTGCGTTTCGGCGCGAAGCTCAAAGAGTTTCGCATGCTGGCGACGGGCAGTGGCAATTGCCGTTTCGAACAGGTGCGCGGCACCCATCAGGTCATCTCTGCCCACGGCGATTTGGCCGCGAAGGCGAATACATTCTGCTAGGTAGCTCGCTTCGTCCGTATCGAAAACGAGAGTATCGACATCATCCAGCATTTGCGATGCGTCTTCGATGCGACCGGCCCGCAGGAGAAGATCACAAAGTTCGCATGCTTTTTCCGGGGTATGAAATACGACGCCCTGACCACGCCAAAGAACCAGACTCTCACGGACGTCATCAATGCCGGCATCCAGCTCACCTAAATGCGAACGGGCATGGCCACGCCACCTAATGCCACCGCTTCGACGCGCCGTGTAGCCATGCCGCTCGCAAATCTCGACGATCCTCGTAGCGTTCTCGAGGAGTTCCTCATATTGACCGAGCAGCGCGCACAACTCGCACCGACTGAGAAGATACCAGGCGAGGTCGAAGGGCTTATCCAGTTGGTCAACGGTTCCAACCAAGCGCTCTTTCTCATCGACTGCAGCATCAAAGAAACCCAAGATGATCATCGAACTGCTAAGATACTCCTGGGTAGCGACACGTTGATCGGCACCGCCGAGCGAAATACGGCGACTTGGGTCAACACGATCGATCAGAGCCAAAGCCTTGCGCAAGGCCGCCTGTCCCAGTGGTGGTTCTCCGCGGTTGAGATGAGCAATCCCCTTGGTTGCCCAAAGACCACTCAGATAGGCCGCTGGAAGGCGACCATTAGAGGTTGCGATCTGCTCTTCGGCCAGGGTCAGGTAATCGTGATTGTGCCCAGTGGCGTAAAAGAACGGAGCAAGTGAAAGCGCTACGTCACATTGCAATTCGGCCAATGCAGTGTTCGCGGCCGCAAGACGTGCATCTTGAAGCGTCTTCCCAAGGCGCTCAGATCGATACCCTTCAGCCTGCATCAAGGCATTGGCCATCGCTAGATGGAGACGTGTCATCCGTTCGGAGCCGCCGGACACATCGCCAACTCTCCTGCTGCAGTCAATGGCACTGGAAAAGTGCGACACGGCTTCCCGAATGGCAGCTCTGGCCAGGGCGGCCCTTCCCGCCTTTTGCCAGCGATCGAGCGCTCCCGCCCAATCCCCAGCTTCCTGAAGGTGGTGCGCGAGGAGTTCGGGTTGCGCTTCAGTGATCTCGGGCCACTTTTCCTCCAACACGTCTGCTACCCGCTTATGTAGCTCCTGGCGCTCAGCACGCAGCAGCGTGCCATACGCTGCGTCCTGAACGAGCGCATGCTTGAAGAGATAAGTGGCCAGTGGCCGAGTCCCGCGGCAGAACACCAGACCGGCGCCGACGAGTTGATCCAGCGCGCCATTTAGCTCAGCGGCATTTCGCTGTGCGACCGCTGCTAGCAATGCGTAGGAGAATTCCCGACCGAGAACGGCGCCGACCTGTGCGACCTCCTTAACGGCTGAGCCGAGGCGATCGAGCCGCGCCATCAACGAGGCATGCAGCGTGGCGGGAACGTTCAACGCCGTCGCAGCAGCTCTTGAAAGCACTGTCTCGGCGTTGCCGCCCTCCAGCACCGCCTTGGTCAGCTCCTCGACGAACAGTGGCACCCCGTCCGTGCGCTCGATGATCTCCGCGACAACGTCGCTCGGCAGTTCCCCGGTGCCGACGACCCGCTGGACCAGCGCGGCGCCTTCACGACGGTCGAGCCGATTGAGGACAAGAATCGTGACGTGCGCCTGCCCGGTCCACGGCGGTTGAAACTCGGGGCGGAATGTGAGGAGAAGCAGCACTGGCAGGCGCGGCACCCGCTCGATGACAAGGTCGAGCAGCTCGCGCGAGCTGGGGTCGATCCAGTGCACATCCTCGAAGAGCATCAGCACCGGACCTTGTCGCGCCAGGTCTTCGAGCTGTCGGAGCAGCGCATCGAAAGTTTTCTCTTTCTTACGCTGGGGCGTCAGCTGGATAGGCGGGTAGCGAACTTCGGTCGGCAACGACAGCAGCTCGGCCAGCAGCGCTCCGTCCTCCGGCGAGACCGGGGCAAGCAGGGCCGCAAGCTTATCCAGCTTCCTCTCAGGCGGGTCGTCGCGCTCCAACCCGGCGGCACGTCCTAGCTGCGCAATGGTCGGGTGGAGCGCGCTGTCTTGATGGTGAGGCGAACAGAAATAGCGCAAGTGGGTATGTGGCTCATTCTGGATCCGCTCCTGCAAGGTGACGGTGAGGCGCGACTTTCCGATGCCGGGCTCGCCTGAGAGCAGTACCACACGACCTTCACCACCTTTCGCGCGATGCCAGTGGCGCTGCAGCAGGTCGAGCTCCTCTTCACGCCCGACCAGCGGCGTGGGCGTCGCCCCGTGCAGCGCCTCGAACCGGCTTTCGACAGCGCTCTCACGAACCACTTGATAGGGATGAACCGGCTCCGGAAAGCCTTTCACCTCGACGGCGCCAAGATCGCGATATTCGAAAAGATCGCCGACCAGCTGCCGGGTTTGCGGCCCGATCACGACCGAGTCGGGTTCGGCAAGAGCTTGCAGGCGGGCGGCGAGGTTCGGCGTCTCGCCCACGACGCCGCGCTCTTGCCCTTCGCCGGCGGTGATCAGATCGCCCACGACGACCTGCCCGGTGCCGATACCTATGCGAATCCGCAACGGCTCGGGCTCTGGAAGTCGCCCAACGGCAATGACGAGAGCAAGGCCAGCGCGCACCGCCTGCTCGGCGGCATTCTCGTGAGCTTGCGGGTAGCCGAAATACACCAAAACACCGTCGCCCATGTATTTGGCGACAAAGCCGCCGAAGTGAGCGACCGTATCGGCGACACAGCGGTGATACGCTCCCATGATCTCACGCAGATCCTCGGGATCCAGACGCGACGCGAGTGCCGTCGATCCAACGAGATCCACGAACATGACGGTCAGCTGTCGACGCTCTGCTCTTAGCTCCTGGGTGCGGCTCCGAGCCGTAGTGTCATCGGCGTTCGCGTTGGGATGGATTGACGACGGCCAAAGCTCCACTATCGCCTTGCGGAGTCGCTTGCGATGACCAAGGAGCATACCGAGCTTCTCGAGGTCGGCATCGGTCAGCTCCGGTAGGACCTCAGCGTCAATCGCGTTATCGCGAAATGCCTGCTCGTATTGCTGGAGCCCGAGGCCTCGCAACCAAGCGGTAACGTCCACACCAGCTCTCCCAAGGCTGAATCCGGGTCCCTCAGCCGCGATCTTAACTCAGAAGCCAGGGAAATGCTGTAGACTCGGATTTCTATCGAAGCTGGAGGTCCCTCTCGAAGAATTGGGGCTTGGAGTCCGACATGGTTGCCGCGGCGGTGACAGCTCCTGTGAGCAAAGCGGACGATGCGCCAGTGATCAAGCGTCCGCATCGGGTCATTCTCGTCGGCTGTGGCCTATCTGTCTGAGTTCACCGTTGGTAATGCACATCGCACCGCCACCACGACCTCCAACGCGTTCCCCTGCGACCTCGGCTTTCAGGCGACGGAAAGCTCCGACCGTGCGCGCAATTGTAGGGCCTTGCAAGGGGAGTGCCTTCAACGGCGAGAAAGCCAAGATCCCGTCGTCATCATTGGCCCCGTGGACGCAGATGACGAAGCCCTCAAGCTCAAGATCGTGGGGCAGTTCGCGGATGAGCTCCTCGGTTATGCCGAGATCCCCGGCGACACGTTCGACCGTGTAGACGTCTGCGATCTTCACCGATGGGTACTGCCGCGGCGCGACGGCCGGAGATGAAAGTCGGCGTTCCTCTCAACGCAAAAACCGCCCCGGTTAGACCGGGACGGTAATTGATTTATGATGAAAGTGGTTGCGGGGACAGGATTTGAACCTGTGACCTTCAGGTTATGAGCCTGACGAGCTACCGGGCTGCTCCACCCCGCGTCAACCCTAGGCAAGCGTTTGCTTGCCGAACTAAGCAAGCGTTTGCTTGCTTTGGGCGTAAGCGCATACCTACGAATAGGCTGGCCTACAGATAGGTAGATGGCTCACCAAATGAAAGGGCCGCTTGCGCGGCCCGTGGTCCCTTGGCGGGCCTTGTTCGTAGAGAGAAGATTTCACTGACATCCGCTTGGATGTGAGTTCAACGTGCGTTTAGCAGACCTGGCAGCGACCTACTCTCCCGCGTCTTGAGACGAAGTACCATCAGCGCTGGAGCGTTTCACGGCCGAGTTCGGAATGGGATCGGGTGCAGCCGCTCCGCCATAACCACCAGGTCGGCAAAACGCACGTTGTTCGAGAAGCTGTTTTCTGTGCCAAGGCGACGTTTGTGGCTTTCGGGCGCAAGCCCGCAAGCGCGACTGCGCGTCGCCGGTTTTCCGGCGCCCTCGCGGAGCATAGGCCCGTAAGGGCCGCTCATGCGTGAGCGCTGGTCAGACCATCGTGTTCTGGCGCAATCCACTGGATTGCGCCGAGATGGGCATAAGGAATGAGAACGATCAAGCCGATCGAACTATTAGTACCGGTAAGCTTCAAGCGTTGCCGCTCTTCCACACCCGGCCTATCAACGTGGTCGTCTTCCACGGTTCTCAGGGAATACTCGTTTTAAGGTGGGTTTCCCGCTTAGATGCCTTCAGCGGTTATCCCGTCCGGATATAGCTACCCTGCTATGCGGCTGGCGCCACAACAGGTCCACCAGAGATCCGTCCATCCCGGTCCTCTCGTACTAGGGACAGATCCTTTCAATATTCCTACACCCACGGCAGATAGGGACCGAACTGTCTCACGACGTTCTGAACCCAACTCACGTACCGCTTTAAATGGCGAACAGCCATACCCTTGGGAC
Source organism: Mesorhizobium loti (assembly GCA_002356515.1). Taxonomy (NCBI): domain Bacteria; kingdom Pseudomonadati; phylum Pseudomonadota; class Alphaproteobacteria; order Hyphomicrobiales; family Phyllobacteriaceae; genus Mesorhizobium; species Mesorhizobium loti. Next base: position 3,287,730 of record AP017605.1, read on the forward strand.
CTGCTCCAGCCCCAGGATGCGATGAGTCGACATCGAGGTGCCAAACAACCCCGTCGATATGGACTCTTGGGGGTCATCAGCCTGTTATCCCCGGCGTACCTTTTATCCGTTGAGCGATGGCCCTTCCACGCGGGACCACCGGATCACTATGACCGACTTTCGTCTCTGCTCGACTTGTCAGTCTCGCAGTCAGGCAGGCTTATGCCATTGCACTCAGCGAACGATTTCCGACCGTTCTGAGCCCACCATCGCGCGCCTCCGTTACTCTTTAGGAGGCGACCGCCCCAGTCAAACTACCCACCATACATTGTCCCGGACCCGGATAACGGGCCGCGGTTAGACATCCATAGTAATAAGGGTGGTATTTCAAGGGTGGCTCCACCTGAGCTGGCGCCCAGGTTTCAAAGCCTACCACCTATCCTACACATGCCACTACGAATGCCAATGTAAAGCTATAGTAAAGGTGCACGGGGTCTTTCCGTCTAACCGCAGGAACCCCGCATCTTCACGGGGAATTCAATTTCACTGAGTCTATGCTGGAGACAGCGGGGAAGTCGTTACGCCATTCGTGCAGGTCGGAACTTACCCGACAAGGAATTTCGCTACCTTAGGACCGTTATAGTTACGGCCGCCGTTTACTGGGGCTTCGATTCAGAGCTTGCACCCCTCCTCTTAACCTTCCAGCACCGGGCAGGCGTCAGACCCTATACGTCGTCTTGCGACTTCGCAGAGCCCTGTGTTTTTGATAAACAGTCGCTACCCCCTGGTCTGTGCCACCCTCCTCCACTTGCGTGGAAAAGGGTCACGCTTCTTCCGAAGTTACGCGTGCAATTTGCCGAGTTCCTTCAGCATAGTTCTCTCAAGCGCCTTGGTATACTCTACCAGACCACCAGTGTCGGTTTCGGGTACGGTTTATAAGGAGGAGCTATTTCCTGGAACCACGCAGCAGCCCGTTCAATCCGATAAGATTGGACTACCTCAATGATCCGTCACTACCTCCAAGCCCACGAATATTAACGTGGTTCCCATCGACTACGCGTTTCCGCCTCGTCTTAGGGGCCGGCTAACCCTGCTCAGATTAGCTTTAAGCAGGAACCCTTGGTCTTTCGGCGGGGGAGTCTCTCACTCCCCTTACGTTACTCATGTCAGCATTCGCACTTCTGATACCTCCACCACCCCTCACGGGTATGGCTTCATCAGCTTACAGAACGCTCCGCTACCGCTTGGCCCTTGCGGACCAAACCCTAAGCTTCGGTGTATGGCTTTAGCCCCGTTACATTTTCGGCGCAAAGACCCTTATTTAGACCAGTGAGCTGTTACGCTTTCTTTAAATGATGGCTGCTTCTAAGCCAACATCCTGGTTGTTTTGGGATCCTCACATCCTTTCCCACTTAGCCATAACTTGGGGACCTTAGCTGTAGGTCAGGGTTGTTTCCCTTTTCACGACGGACGTTAGCACCCGCCGTGTGTCTGCCGACTAGTACTCCCAGGTATTCGGAGTTTGGTTAGGTTTGGTAATCCGGTGAGGACCCCTAGCCCATCCAGTGCTCTACCCCCTGGGGTATTCGGTCGACGCTCTACCTAAATAGATTTCGCGGAGAACCAGCTATTTCCGAGTTTGATTGGCCTTTCACCCCTAGCCACAAGTCATCCCGAACTATTGCAACAGTTATGGGTTCGGTCCTCCAGTAAGTGTTACCTTACCTTCAACCTGCTCATGGCTAGATCACTCGGTTTCGGGTCTAATGCGACGAACTGAACGCCCTGTTCAGACTCGCTTTCGCTGCGCCTACACCTAGCGGTTTAAGCTTGCTCGTCACACTAAGTCGCTGACCCATTATACAAAAGGTACGTGGTCACCCTTGCGGGCTCCCACTGTTTGTAGGCAATCGGTTTCAGGTACTCTTTCACTCCCCTTGTCGGGGTGCTTTTCACCTTTCCCTCACGGTACTAGTTCGCTATCGGTCATGCACGAGTACTTAGGCTTGGAGGGTGGTCCCCCCAATTTCAGACAGGATTTCACGTGTCCCGCCTTACTCGAGGACGATTGATTGCATTACGCGTACGGGGCTGTCACCCACTATGGCCCTACTTTCCAGAAGGTTCCGCTTGTCTCTCAATCGCCACTGGCCTGGTCCGGGTTCGCTCGCCACTACTTCCGGAGTCTCGGTTGATGTCCTTTCCTACGGGTACTTAGATGTTTCAGTTCCCCGCGTTCGCCACTTTACCCCTATGTATTCAGGGTAAGTTACCTATTATCGATACTTGGAA